>JAGNHB010000010.1 GCA_018001935.1 Acidobacteriota bacterium | reverse complement strand
ACCCCACACCCCGCGCCCCACACCCCAAAATCTATAACCCACCCCCTTCAGCCTATCAGCCTTCAGCCTGACAGCCTTCAGCCTATCAGCCTTCAGCCTATCAGCCTTCAGCCTATCAGCCTTCAGCCTAACAGCCTTCAGCCTTCAGCCTTCAGCCTAACAGCCTTCAGCCTTCAGCCTATCAGCCTTCAGCCTTCTCCCAAACATCCTTTTCCCGCGTCGCGAAAGTCTGCTATACTGTTCCCGTGCGCGAACCGATCGGAAACCCCGTCGGCATTCCCCGGCCGGAGGACAGCCGTGACGATGGACCCCCCCAATCCCGAAGCCGCACTGGATGACAGCGACGTCGAGCAGTTCGTCGCCAACCTGGACCGCTTCCTGGTGGCCGGGGTGAAGAACGAGGCGACGACCATCTACATCTTCCCCGGAACCACCATCACCTACCGCGTCGGCAGCAAGCTCATGCGGGGTCCCCAGCCCGTGATGACCCCCAACCACACCATGGCGGCGGCGTTCGCCATGCTGCCGGGCGTCCTGCTCGGCCACGTGACGAACCAGCCGAAGCGGGCCTTCCTGGACCAGGTCCAGAGCCTCAACTTCTCCTACTCGGTGAAGGGGGTGAGCCGCTTCCGCGTCCACCTGTTCCGCCAGAGGGGCTCCCTGGCCCTGTGCGTCCGCATCATCCCGCAGGAGATCCCCGACCTGAAGCGGTACAACCTCCCCGAGGAGTTCTACAACGGCATGAAGGACCTCAAGGGCGGGCTTTACGTGATCCACGGGAAGGCGCGGAGCGGGAAGAGTTCGGTGGCGGCCGCCGTCATCGACTACATCAACCGGAACCACAGCCGGATGATCCTCTCCCTCGAGCCGACCGTCCAGTTCAGCCACAAGAACAACTTCTCCATGGTCACCCAGCGGGAGGTGGGGGCCGACATGAAGAGCATCGCCGCCGGGATCGACGACGCCCAGAAGCAGGACCAGGACATCATCGTCGTGGACGAGGTCAACGACGCCGACTCCTTCGACAAGCTCATGGAATCCGTTTTCAAGGGCATCACCGTCTTCGCCGTGACCCCGACGCCCGACACGGAGAAGACGGTGAACTACCTGCTGAACTTCCGCGCCCCGGCCCGGCAGCTCGAACTGATCGGCGACCTGATGACGCACTGGAAGGCGCTGATCTCCACCTCGCTCGTCCCGACGCCCGAAGGCCGCCGGGCGGTCGACGTCCGCTACATCCCCGCCAACATCCTCAACGGCGCGCTGCTGAGCCGACGGACGGAACTGGAGCAGAAAACCACCTCGTCCTCGTCGAATCTCAAGGACATCGAGGGGGCCTCCTCGGTGGACACGAGCTGGTTCGACACCGACTAGCCCGGCCGGGCCGAGCGTACCGGGCTCGCAGACCCGTTAGTACCACGGATGAACGGTTGCGGCGTCGGGGAAGGGCGCCCGACGGGCGTGCTCACTCCAGGGGCTTGTAGGAAAGCGCCTCCTTGAGGTTGAAGAGGTCGCTGCCACGCGGGACGTTCCGGACCTTGGTGACGAGGGTGTCCTCGTCGATGAGTTCCGTGAAGGGGATGGCGGTGATCTCGAAGTTGTCGGACACGCTGACCATGTGGCCGAATTTCTTTTCCTGGAAGAGTTTGTAGGTCCCGAACCCCAGCATGCTCCCCAGCACCACGTCGAAGCTGACCGGGAGGGCGGACCGGGTCTCGTACCCGATCTGTTTGTTGTTTATCTTCTTGGATTTGCCGGTCTTCTTCTTGTAGATCTGCTTGGTCCGCTCGGTGAGCAGCTTGGCGATCTCGGCCCGCCCGAAGATGACGTTCCCGTGCTTGTCCACCTCGTGGGGGCGGTGCTGGTCGGCCAGCTTGTCCACCAGGCCCTCGGCCACGCAGATCACGCCCGAGGTCTTGTTCTCGCGCTCCCGCATGATGATCAGGTCGACGAACTCCTCGCAGACGGCCTCGATGTCCAGGTCCCCGTCGATGTCCTCGCTGGCCACCATCTTCACCGCCTCGCCGGCGATGCCGGCGGCGTAGGTCAGCCAGCCGGACTTGCGCCCCATCAGCTCCACGATGAAGTAGCTGTCGGTGGACTCGGCGTCGGCCTTGAGGTTGAGGATGGCGTTCTTCGTGATCTCCACGGCGGTCCAGTACCCGAAGGTCCACGGGATGCCGAAGTAGTCGTTGTCGATGGTCTTGGGGACGTGGATCAGGGGGAGGCCCAGCAGGTTCAGGTAATTGGCCACCTTGAGCGTGTCGTCGCCGCCGATGGTGATCAGGGCCCCGATGCTCAGGTGCTCGAAGGCGTCGAGGATGTTCTGCAGGTTCCGGATTTTCTTCGGGTCCTTGATGTCCTCGATGCAGGCGATCTCCTTGCCGGGGTTCGCGCGGGAGGTCCGGAGGTACACGCCGCGGTTGTTGCGGATCCGGCTGACGGAGGCGTCGAGGAGGGTGTAGTGGATCTTGTCCAGCAGGGAGTAGGGGTTGTACTTCTCGAAGCGTTCGAGGTGTTCGAACCCGTTGTAGAAACCGATCACCGGGAAGCCGTGGTTGATGAAACCGAGCGCGGCGGAGGATATGACGGTGTTGGCGGCGGAGGCGGGGCCGCCGGAGAAGACGATCCCGATCTTTCGACCGTTCTTGTACCCGTGAAACATGCGGCACCTCCGAGGGTGGATTCAGCGGCCTGATTGTACAGAAAGGCTTTTCAAAAAACAAGGAATGAGTGTATGATGGAAAAAAATTGCCCCGGGGCGACCGGGGTAGTAGAATGGAAAGCTACGACACCGGATGGAGGCTCCTATGAACCGAAAAGGCGTGAACAAGATCGGGTGCATCATCACCCTGGCGGTGCTCATCGTGGCTGTCTGGATAGCGGCCAGCGCCGGCCCGACCTATTTCGGCGTCACGTCCTTCAAGGACGAGTGCGAAGCGGCCGTCATGCGCATGCTCAACTACATGGAGAAGGACGTCAAGATCAAGCAGAAGATCCAGGAACTGGCCCAGAAGTACCTGGTGTCGTCGGACAACCCGAACCCCATCCCCGACGCGAACATCAAGATCAGCCGGGACATGGTCATCATCGATTTCGAGATCACCTTCAACCTGGTCTTCACCAAGATCAAGCAACCCTACAAGATCGAGTGCAAGATCATGCGGTTCTGACCCCGTTCACGGTGCCGCGATGGAGAAACTGGGAAAATACGAGATCCAGTCCGTCCTCGGCGAGGGCGCCATGGGCAAGGTCTACAAGGCCTGGGACCCGTTCCTGAAACGGCAGGTGGCCCTGAAGACCATCACCGGCGATTTCAAGACGAACCCCGAACTGCTCAAGCGCTTCTACCGGGAAGCCCAGTCGGCCGGCGGCCTGGCCCACTTCAACATCGTGACCATCTACGACCTCGGCGAGACCGACGGGACCCCTTACATCGCCATGGAATTCCTGGAAGGGTCCGACCTGCAGTCCTACATCTACCACAACCGGATCCAGACCCTCAACGACGCCCTGAAAATCCTCAAGCAGGTCGGCGAAGGCCTCAGTTTCGCCCACTCGAAAGGGATCGTCCACCGGGACGTGAAACCCGCCAACATCTTCATCCTCAAGGACGGCTCCGTCAAGATCGTGGACTTCGGCATCGCCATGGTGGGGGCGTCCACCATGACCCGGACGGGCATGGTGATGGGGACGGTCTCCTACATGTCCCCGGAACAGGTCCAGGGCAAGAACCTCGACGGGCGCTCCGACCAGTTCTCCGTGGGGATCATCCTCTACGAGATGCTCACCCGGCGGAAGCCCTTCACCGGGGAGAGCATCCCGGAGATTTTCTTCAAGCTCATCAACGGCGAGCCGGACCCCATCAGCCAGTTCTACCCTCACTGCCCGCCCGCCCTGGAGGCCGTCTGCCGGCGTTGTCTCCAGAAGGACCGGGAGAAGCGCTACGCCGACCTGGGCATCATGGCGAAGGACGTCGAGACCCTGCTCTACTCCCTCAAACGCCCGTACACCTTCCAGGAGGAGATCCGGCTGGAGGGCGGGACGACCTCCGTCCTCTCCCAGGCCGCCATGGACGAGATCAAGGGCCTGGCGGACAGCGGCGACTTCAACCAGGCGAACGCGCTGCTCCACAACCTCTTCCTCCGCTACAGCGGCAAGGACGCGCTGGTGGACGAAAACCTCAATGCCCTCCGGTCCTACGTCCAGTCCCGCTCCATCGTCCCCGCCATCCGGAAGCGGCTGGAGAACGCCGAATCCCTCGCCCGATCGGGGAAGTTCGACCTGGCGGAGAACATGCTGGCCCAGCTTCAGAAGGAGTACCCCGAAGCCCCCGAGATCGGGGTTTCCCGGAAGAACATCCAGGAACTGAAGCGGAGCAACGAGAAGCTGGAGTTCATCCGGTCCCAGATCGCCATGTCCAAGGTGTACCTGGACTCCGGCAACTTCCCCAAGGCCATGCAGACCATGGAGAAGGCCCTGCAGAGTTACCCCGAGGAGTCGAGCCTGCTGGGCTTCTACAAGAAGATCCTGGCCCAGAAGGACGAAGCGGAGAAGAAGGAGTTCATCCGCACCACCTGCATGGAGGTCATGAAGATCCTCAAGGAGGGCCACCTCGAGCCCGCCATGCGCCGGATGGAAGAGGCGCTCGAGCGGTTTCCCTCGGAAGAGGTCCTCCAGAACCTCTACCGGAACCTGGTGAACAAGAAGAAACAGGTTCAGAGACGGTTCTGACCCGGAATGACCACGGTCCTCCTCCTCCACAACCCCGCGTCGGGATCCGCCCCCCGCCAGCGCCGGCTTCGCACCGTCGTGGAAGGCTTGCGCTCGGGCGGCTGGGCGGTGGACGCCGTCCCCACCTCCGGGCCCGGCTCGGCGGCCGGGATCGTTGCCGCGCGGGCGGACCGCATCGACGGCGTGATCTGCCTGGGCGGCGACGGGACCGTCCACGAGATGCTCCCTTCCCTCGTCCGCACGCCCCTCTTCCTGGGGATCCTCCCGGCGGGCACCGCCAACGTGACCGCCGGGGAACTGGGGCTGCGGGCCGGGACGGCCGACGCCGCCCGCCGGCTGGTCCGCGGGGAGGTCCGGCCCGTGACGGTGGGCGAAGCCGGCGGCCGCTTCTTTCTCGCCATGGCCGGGGTGGGGTTCGACGCCCGGGTGGTCTCCGCCGTTTCCCCCCGCCTCAAGCGGCGCTTCGGACGGGGGGCGTTCGCCCTCGCCGCCATCCGGACGGTCCTGTCCTACGACTTCCCGGAGGTCCGTTTCATCTTCGACACCGGCGAGTGCTCGGGCACGTTCGGCGTGGTGTCCAACCTGAGCCGCTACGGCGGGCGATGGCTCATGGCGCCGTCGGCGGCCCTCGACGACCCCCGCCTGGACCTGTGCGTTTTCCAGGGGAAGGGGCTCGCGGCCTACGCCCGCTATTTCGCCAGGGTCCGAAAGGGGCGCCACCTCGGCGAGAAGGACGTCATCCACCGGAAAATCACCCATCTTCGCCTGGAAGGCCCCGCTTCCGTCCTCGTCGAACTGGACGGCGAGCCGGCCGGGTCGCTCCCGGTGGAGATCCGGGCGCTCCCCCGCGCGCTCAACCTGCGCTTCCCGGCGCCGTGAAAGGAGGTCCCATGAGCGTTCCCTGCGTCGTGTTCAGCACGGTCCCCTCCCTCGAGTGTGCGTCCAAGGTCGCCGACGCCCTGGTGGCCGAGCACCTCGCCGCCTGCGTCGGCATCGTGGAGGGCATTCGCTCCGTCTACTTCTGGAAGGACGAGGTCTGCCGTGACCGGGAGACCCTCCTCGTCATCAAGACGACGGAGGAGGTCTACCCGATGATGGAACAACGCCTCAAGGCGCTGCACCCCTACGAGGTGCCCGAGATCGTGCGACTCCCCGTGACCGGGGGGTGGCCGCCGTACCTGGCGTGGATCGGGGATTGCGTCAACCGATGAAGACGGGGAGTTCGACGACCCGGACGGGGCGTCCCCCGTCGTGCCGGACGGAGAGCGTGCCGTCGTGAAGCGCGACCACCGCCTTCACCGCTTCCGGCGTCATCCAGCGGAGGGCGTCGAAGGGCTGGGCTTCGTCGGGCTTCGCCCCGCCGGGCGGCGGTTCCAGCTCCGGGCAGCCCAGGGAGTCGGAGATCTCCAGGAAGAAGCGCCGGTTCTCGCAGGTGTGGACGATCCGGACCGTCCCGCTGCCGCCTCCCGCCATCAGGCGGTCCCGGCAGTCGAGGAGCAGGGCCATCACGGCGCTCTCGAAGAGGGTGGCGTTTCCCAGGACAAGCGCGGTCCCGAGGGTCTCGACCGTGACCTCGACGTTCCGCCGGGAGAGGTGATAGTCGAGGAGGCGCGTGACGAGGCTGGCGCACTGGTGGGCCTCGAACGGCTTGGTTTCGTGCAGGCTGCCCCGGGTGAAGGCCAGGGTGTTCCGAATCCCGTCGATGAGGCGCCCGACGCCGTCTTCCAGCGCTTTCAGCGACCGGGTGACCATCTGGGGCTCCCGGGCGCGCGCCGCCATCTGGGCGTAGCCGGAGAGCCCGGTCAGCACGTTGTTGAACTCGTGGATGGTGAGGTCGCTGAGCATGGCACAGCAGACCTTGTGGAAGACCACCAGGTACTCGATCGTGTTTTCCGGCATGCGGTGGGGCGTCTGTATCGTTTGGGGGGGGCGTGGGTCCATTCCGTACCGTTCCGCTGTCCTTTTTGCGAATTTGATTATATAATGAATCCATTCGGCATGGAACAGATTCCTGCCGGGTAAAGGAAAAAAAGACGATGGAACTTAGCAAGAACGACGAGAATCGCCTGCGGATCCTGGTGGTCGACGACGAGGAGATGATTCGCGAGCTGGCCCGGGACTTCCTCCTCGAGATCGGCTGCGAGGTGGAGTGTGCCGGGAACGGCCGTGAGGCCCTGGAGATCGTCAACAACCCCGCGAACACCTACAACCTGGTCCTGCTGGACGTCATGATGCCCGGGATGGACGGCGTGGAGGTGCTCGAGGCCATCCACCGCGACCACCCGGACCTCAAGATCATCCTCATGAGCGCCTTCGCCAACGAGAAGCGGCTCAACCAGGCCACGTCCCGGAAGAACGTGGGCTTTCTCCAGAAGCCCTATCGCATGGCCGACCTCATCGAAACCGTCCGCCGTTTCACCCAGCCAGCCTGACCGGGCGGGGCGCCCCCCACTCCCCGCCTGCCCGAAGTGCAAGAAACCCTCAATTCGGACGAAAACAAACCACTGAAATAGAGCAAAATAGAATTCTCCCTCCCCCTTTTTCACGGAAAAAGCCGTCGGTTAACGCCGGGGTGCGTTATCCGGGTAGGAACTTTCGACCCGGGGCGCCCGACGGCCGCCGGGGCAAGGGAGGACGCGATGCTGTGCAAGGTGATCAGTGCCGCCCTGCTGGGTCTGGACGCCTTTCTCGTGAGCGTGGAGGTGGACCAGTCGCCGTCCGTGAAGGTCCCGAGGCTGCTGACGGTGGGGTTGCCCGACGCGGCCGTCAAGGAGAGCCGCGAACGGGTCCTGGCCGCCCTGAAAAACTCGGGCCACATCATTCCCATGGACAACATCACCATCAACCTCGCCCCCGCCGACCAGCGGAAGGAGGGGTCGGGCTTCGACCTGCCCATCGCGGTGGGGATGCTCGGGGTGATGGCCGACATCCACGACCTGGACACCCTGCAGCGGGTGATGATCCTGGGGGAGCTGTCCCTGGACGGCCTTCTGCGGCCGATCCGGGGGGCGCTCTCCATGGCGGTCGCCGCCCGGGAGGCGGGGATGGAGTCCCTGGTCCTGCCCCGGCAGAACGCCAACGAGGCGGCCGTCGTGGAGAGCGTGGCGGTCTACGGGATGGAGACGCTGCGGGAGGTGGTGGCGTTCCTCAACGGGGGCACGGCGGAACCCGTTCGCCTCAACTGCCGCAAGCTGCTGGAGGAGAACAGCCGGTACCGGACCGACTTTGCCGACGTCCGCGGCCAGTCGCACACGAAACGAGCCCTGGAGGTGGCCTCCGCGGGGGGGCACAACGTGCTGATGGTGGGGCCTCCCGGCTCCGGCAAGACGATGCTGGCCCGCCGGATCCCCACCATCCTCCCCCCCATGACCTTCGACGAGGCGATCGAGACCACGAAGATCCACTCGGTGGCGGGCATCCTCCGGCGGGAAGAGGGGCTGGTGGGCCGTCGCCCGTTCCGGGCGCCCCACCACACCATCTCCCACGCCGGGCTGATCGGGGGGGGGATGGTCCCCCGGCCCGGGGAGGTCAGCCTGGCCCACAACGGCGTCCTCTTCCTCGACGAACTCCCCGAGTTCCAGCGCCGCGTCCTGGAAGTGCTCCGCCAACCCATGGAGGACGAAACCGTCACCATCTCGCGGGCGGCCATGAGCCTCACCTTCCCCGCGCGCTTCACGCTGGTGGCGGCCATGAACCCCTGTCCCTGCGGGTACTACGGGACGGAGCGGTGCCAGTGCTCCCTGCCGGCCGTGCACCAGTACATGCAGCGGATCTCGGGCCCGCTCATGGACCGCTTCGACATCCAGATCCACGTCCCGGCGGTGGCCTACCGCGATCTTCGGACCCGGTCGACGGGGGAAGCCTCGGAGTTCATCCGCGGCCGGGTCTGCGCCGCCCGGGAGCGGCAGCTGGAGCGGTTCCGGGAGGAGGGCATCTTCTGCAACGCCCGGATGAGCTCGCCCATGATCCGGAAACACTGCGTGCTGGACGCGGAGGGGGAGACAGTCCTGGAGAAGGCGGTCCTGGAGATGGGGTTCTCCGCCCGGGCACACGACCGCATCCTGAAGGTGGCGCGCACCATCGCCGACCTCGACGGCTCGGAGACCGTCTCCCCCTCCAACGTCGCCGAGGCCGTGCAGTATCGCAGCCTGGACCGGGTCGTCGCCAACGAGGTGCTCCTCACCCGGAGCAACCTGGGTTTCGAGCCGCTGGGGGGGTCCTCTGCGGGCGCTTTCGACCGGGTCCCGCGGAGCAGCTTCATCCGCTGAGTGCGGGTCTTTTCGCGGCGTGAAAGATGGATGCGTTCGCAAGAAGTCCTTTTCTCTCACAGAGGCACGGAGGCACAGAGAAATACAAATCGTATTTAATAGAATCAACAATCCTTACGATTCTTCTCCGTGCCTCTGTGCCTCTGTGAGATCACAACCAGGACTTTTTGCGGGGGCGTCCATCTTGATGCGCTTTACCCGAGATTCGGGAGGGAGGGACGATCATGGAGGCCTTGGCGGCGAAAGGGGAGCATCGTCAGTTGGAGGAGCCGGACGGGGAGAACCGTCGATCGGAGGGGAGCGAGGAGGCAGGGCGCCGGGGGGAGGGGGCGGACGGGGAGCGGTCGCGGCCGGAGGGGGCGGACGGGCACCGCCGGCGCCTGCGGGAGCGGTTCCTGGCGGGTTACCCCGGGGCGATGACGGACGCCGAGCTGCTGGAACTCCTCCTGACCTTCGGCCTGGCCCGGAAGGACACCCGGGGGCTGGCGCGGGAGACGCTGGCCCGCTTCGGTTCCCTCTCCGCCGTGCTGGGGGCCTCCCTGGAGCGGCTCCGGGAGGTCGCCGGCATCGGGGACACCCTGGCGCTGCTCATCCGCCTCGTCCGGGCCATGGCGGTCCGGTCCCTGGAGGAGGAGATCCGGGAGCGCCGCCGGATCAGTTCCCCGGCGGACGTGGCGGACTACCTCTGCCTGGAGATGGGGCACCGGGACCGGGAGTGCGTGCTGGTCCTGTGCCTGGACTCGGGCAACCGGCTGGTGAGCCGGGCCGTCCTGGCGGAGGGGACGGTGAACCAGGCCCCCGTGTACCCCCGGGAGGTCGCGCGCATCGCCCTGGCGGCCGGGGCCACCGCGGTCCTCCTGGCGCACAACCACCCGGGCGGGCAGTGCCAGCCCTCGGCCGACGATCTGCAGCTGACACGGGACCTCAAGGCGGCGCTGGAGAAGCTGGACGTCCAGCTTCACGACCACCTGGTGGTGGCGGGGAACCGGATTTACAGCATCGCGGCGGGCCGGGCCTTCGACTGCCGGGAGAACCGTTCGTGCGCGTCACCCGCGGCGGGGGTTCAGTCCCCGCACCAGGCGACGAGTTCGACCTCCACGGCGGCGTCCAGGGGGAGCCGGGCCACCTGAACCGTGCTCCGGGCCGGGCGGGCCTCCCCGAGGTACTCGCCGTACACGGCGTTGAAGGCCTGGAAGTCGTTCATGTCCTTGAGGAAGGCCAGGGCCTTGACCACCCGGTCGAAGGACGTCCCGGCCGCCTCGAGGACGGCCTTGAGGTTGGCGAACACGCGGTGGGTCTGGGCCGTGATGTCGCCCTCCACCAGCCTTCCGGTCGACGGGTCCAGGGGGACCTGGCCGGAGGTGAACAGGAAGTCGCCGATCCGGATGGCCTGGGAATACGGCCCCAGGGCGCGAGGGGCTTCGGGGGTGTGCACGATCTCTCTCTTCATGGGTCACTCCGCTCTTTTTTCGGGTTTGTCGGGTTTCCGGGTTTTCCCGTTCCCCTCGGCAGCGACATCCGCGGCTTTCCGCGGGGGCGGCGTGAGGGGCCCCGCCCCCGGGTTGGTCCCGGCGGGGGCCGGCGTGAAGGGGGCCCCGGACACGCTGATGCCGGGCGTCGCCTGGGCGGGAACGGGCTGGGTCTCGGCCCCCGTTCCGCCGTTCGCCTCGCTGTGGAACTGGGAGTGGATCCCCGAGTTCTTGGGGTAATCGATGCGCTTGTGGGAGGAGGAGGAAAGCGCTCTCGCCAGGGCGTAGGCAATCTTCCGGAGTTCGGCGGTGGACAGGGGCGAATCGTCGAACTGCCCCAGTTCCAGCTTTCGGGCGATGATCTTCTCGATGGCCTTGAGGAGGGTCTCCTCGGAGTGGTCCGACAGGACCCGGGCGGCGGCCTCCACGGAATCCGCGATCATCAGGATGGCGGTTTCCCGGTTCCGCGGCCGGGGCCCGCCGTAGGAGTAGTAGCGGGGCGAGAGGACGCCGGGGTCCGTGCTACCCGGGTTGGCCGTGTTCTTCGCCTTCTCGTAGAAGTAGTCGATGGTGGACGTCCCGTGGTGCTGGGGGATGAAATCGAGGATCTTCGCGGGCAGGTGGTGCCGGCGCCCCAGTTCCATCCCCCGCGAGATGTGGGACTTGAGGATCTTCGCGCTCATGTAGGGCTTGATGCCGTCGTGGGGGTTGGCTTCCCCGGGGGGGATGTTCTCGACGAAATACTTCGGGGTGAAGATTTTCCCGATGTCGTGGTAGTAGCCGGCGACGCGGACCAGGAGCGCGTCGGCCCCGATCTCGTTGGCGGCGATCTCGCCCAGGTTGGCCACGGCCATGGAGTGGTGGTAGGTCCCGGGGGCCTTGAGGTAGAGCTGGCGGAGCAGTTCGTTGTCCAGGTCGGCCAGCTCCTGGAGCCGGAAGGGGGACGCGTAGCCGAAGACCTTCTCGATGAACGGGATCAGGGCGAGGGCGATGAAGCCGGAGATCAGGCCGCCCGCGAGGCAGGCGATCGCGTCCTTCGACAGGAACCCCCGGAGGTCCAGGAAGGTCTCCACGTGGATCTCGTGGGTGACCAGGAGCAGGCAGCCGAAGAGGACGAACTTGATGACCCCGGCGATGAGGCCGGTGGCCAGCACCTCCGAGCGCCGCTTGATCCGCTGGGAGAGGAAGACGGTCACCATGCTGCCGGCGAACAGGATCATCACGAGCCGGAAGTTGAACCCGGTCATCATCCCGATGAAGAAGTCGGCGAAGATGACCACCGAGGGGACGATCCGGTTCGAGACCAGGATGGCCACCAGGATGCCGATCATGGAGACGGGAATGTAATAGAGGGAAAAGATCTCCGTCAGGTAGAGGACCCGGCTGGCCGACACCACGAGGAGGATCACCAGCAGGAGGAAGATCAGGGTCCGGTTGTCCTCGGGGTGGATTTCGGTGGTGAGCATGCTCAGCCAGTACACCATGAAGAGGACGAAGAGCAGGAAGATCAGGAAGTACCCCAGGAGCAGCTCGGGGGCGGGGTAGCCTCGCCGGGCCATGAATTCCCGGTAGCGGACGATGTCGGACTGCTCGATCCGTTGCCCCCGGGCGATGACGATGCTGTTGTCCCCCGAGAAGAGGTGCCGGTTGAGCAGGGTGCGCGGCGTGGACTCCTGGTAGTTGTAGGTGGCCCGGATGGTGACTGGGTACTCCTCCCCCAGCCGGGGCTCGGGGAAGTACTTGACCCAGTACTCGAAGGTGGCCAGGAAGAGCAGGAAGAGGGCGAAGATGACGCTCAGGATGAAGCGGAGCCCCGAGATGCGGGATATCCAGTGGCGGTGGCTCTCGAACTCCCGGAAATCGACCTCGGCCTCGAAATCCTCTTCCTTGGCGGCAATGGCGGAGAGGATGGAGGTGGTCCGCCGCGTGTCCTTGTTGGACCGCATCCGCATGTAAACCAGGATGAAGATCGCGCAGAGGCCGATGAGGAAGGCGAACCCGAGGAAAATCAGTAAAGTGAGCATCGCGTCCCGAAAGCCGTCCGATTCCGTCGCTCAAACATATCCATTATAGTCCCCTGGCGCCCCGCAAGCAACAGCATTCGGGGGTCGATTCCGGTTGGCGATTCCGGGCACTTCCGCTACAATGAACGGTTGGACGATCGAAGCGGACAGGGAGTGTGAACATGGAATTCACCGATCAGCCTTTCGCGCCCGGGCCCGCCACCCTCCGGGACTTCGAGCCCCGAAGGGCGGCGCGGCGCTCACAGCGGCCGTGGACGCGCGGTCCGCGGCTCGCCCTGGTTTTCCTGGCGGCGCTCTCCCTGGGCCCCGGCCGGGCCGCGGCCCAGGGAACCGTACCGCCGCCGCCCCCCCCGCCGGCCGCGGCGCCCTCCACCGTCGCGCCGGAGCGGCCGTTGACGGCCGACGAGGCGTTGTGGCGGCTGACCAAGGGCTACGAACGTTACCGTTCGGGGCGATTCTCCGAGCGGAACTACGACCGGCGCCGGGAGGAGCTGCGGCAGGCCCAGCGGCCCTACGCCGCCGTCCTGACCTGCTCGGACTCCCGCGTGCCGCCCGAGCTGATCTTCGACGAGGACCTGGGCCGCCTCTACGTGGTCCGCGTGGCGGCGGGGGTGATCGACCCCGTGACCATGGGCAGCCTGGAGGACGCGGTGGGCCGGATGGGGGTCCCCGTGATCCTCTTCATGGGGCACACCGGTTGCGGGCTGGTCCGCGATGCCTGCACCGGGGAAGCTCACGTCGGCGGGGTCGGGGACATCGTCGCCCGCATCCAGCCGGCCTGCACCTGGGCCCGGAGGGAGGCCGGCGACGAGGCGTCCTTTATCCGTCGGGCGACCCAGTTGAACGTCTTTCTCCAGATGAGCCGTTGCCTGAAAAACAGCACCCTCATCGCCGAACGGGTCAAAACCGGCCGGCTCCGCCTCCTGGGCGCGGTGTACGAAATCGACACGGGCGAACTCCGGATGATGGGGGACGTGGCCATCGGGGAGGGGCTGAAGCTGTTCATGGATGTCGGTTTGTCGCCGATAACCGTCCCGGCGCCGGCAGCGGCTCCCGCGAAGGCCCCGGCGGCGGCGGCCGCAACGGCGCCGACAGCGGCTCCCGCAAAGGCCCCGGCGGCGGCGGCCGCAACGGCGCCGACAGCGGCTCCCGCAAAGGCCCCGGCGGCGGCCGCAACGGCGCCGGCGGTCGTCCCCCCGACCCCGGATCCGGCCCGCCCGGCCGCATCCCGACCCCCGGCGCCCGAAGCTCCCCACCCGGCGGAACCCGCCCCCTTGCCCGCCGGGACGACCCGGCCGGCCCCGGAGAAGGTCTCCGTCGAATCACTCGAATCCACGGGAGGTTACAACGTGGCCGCGGAGCGGAAAGCCCGGCCCAACATCTTCACCGACGGGAAGCAGTACTGCGTTCAAGTGTCCGCCTTCCGGAAACGGGAGGTGGCGGAAGGGGAAGCCGCCCGCCTGAGGGCGAAGAAACTGGCCGCTTTCGTCGTGGCCGGGACGGCCGACGGGACCTGGTACCGGGTTCGCGTCGCGGGCTTTGGGACCCTCGCGGAAGCCGTGGCCTTCGAAAAGAGCCGGAAGCGCTGAGAGGGCCCATGTCCAAACCGAGCAAACCGGCGGACTCCATCGTCATCGAGGGCGCCGCGGAGCACAACCTTCGGCACGTCCGCGTCGAGATCCCCAAGAACCGGCTGGTGGTCTGCACCGGCGTCAGCGGGTCCGGCAAGTCCAGCCTGGCCTTCGACACCCTCTTCGCCGAGGGGCAGCGGCGCTACGTCGAGTCCCTCTCCTCCTACGCCCGTCAGTTCCTCGGGCAGATGGAGAAGCCCCGTTACGACGCCATCCGCGGCCTGACGCCCACCATCGCCATCGACCAGAAGTCCGCGGGGACCAACCCCCGCTCCACCGTGGGGACCATCACCGAGATCCACGACCACCTCCGGGTGCTCTTCGCCCGGGTGGGGACCCAGCACTGCCACGGGTGCGGCCGCCCGGTCTCCGAGCAGAGCGCCCAGCAGATCGTGGAGGAACTCCTCCGGCTCCCGCCCGGGACGAAACTGCTCATCCTCGCGCCCCTGGTGCGCGCGCGGAAGGGGGAGCACCGGGACGTCCTCGAACAGGCCCGCCGGGACGGCTTCACCCGGGCCCGGGTGGACGGCGAGGTGAAGCTCCTGGAGGGCCCCGTCCCCCTGGACAAGAAGCGCAAGCACACGGTGGAGGTGGTGGTGGACCGCCTGGTGGTCAACGAGGCCGTGCGGGACCGCCTCACCGACTCGGTGGAGACGGCCCTGCGGGTGGGCGGCGGCATCCTCTCGGCGGCGGTCCCGGACGGCGAGGAACGGCTCTTCAGCGAGCACAACGCCTGCGTCTGGTGCGGCATCTCCTACCCGGAGCTGAGCCCCCAGCTCTTCTCCTTCAACTCGCCCCAGGGGATGTGCCGGGAGTGCAACGGCCTCGGGACCCGCATCGAGATGGACCCCGACAAGGTGATCCCCGACCGCTCCCTCTCCCTGGCCGATGGGGCCATCGAGCCCTGGGCCGGCTTCATCCGCCGGCGGGAAGGGTGGACGTGGAAGTACATCGACAACGTCTGCCGGCATTACGGCATCCCGCTGGACATCCCTCTCGATCAGCTGCCGCCGGAGCAAGTGGAGGTGCTGTTGCACGGCAGCCGGGGGAAGCGGATCCAGTTCCACTACAAGGGCGCCACCAGCGAGTTCCGCTTCCACTCCCGGGTGGAAGGGATCCTCAACACCCTGGTCCGGCGCCTGAAGCAGACCCAGTCGGAGGACGCCCGGAAGTACTACATGAAGTACTTCTCGGACCGGACCTGCTCCACCTGCGGCGGCGAGCGGCTCCGCCCGGAGGCGCGCTGGGTGCGGGTCGGGGGAATGTCCATCGTGCAGATGTGCCGCCTGTCCATCGGCGAGCTGCTGACGGCCCTCGACGGCCTCGACCTGGCGGGGTCCCGGGCCGCTGTCGCCGGGGAACTCCTCAAGGAGGTGGGCAACCGGCTCCGCTTCCTGGCCAACGTGGGGCTGGGCTACCTCTCGCTGGAACGGACCGGCCCGACGCTCTCGGGGGGCGAGTCGCAGCGCATCCGCCTGGCCTCCCAGCTCGGCACGGAGCTGACCGGTGTGACCTACGTCCTGGACGAGCCCAGCATCGGGCTCCACCAGCGGGACAACCGCCGGCTCATCGGGACCCTCCAGCGGCTGCGCGACCTGGGGAACACCGTGGTGGTGGTGGAGCACGACCGGGAGACCATCCTGGAAGCCGACCACGTCATCGACTTCGGGCCCGGGGCGGGCGGCCGGGGCGGGCAGGTGGTCTTCGCCGGGCCGCCGGCGAAGCTGGTCCGGGACAAGGCCTCCCTCACGGGCGCGTACCTCGCCGGCCGGCGGGAGATCCCCCTGCCGCCGAAACGGCGCACGGCGTCGGAGTGGCTCACCGTCCGCGGCGCCCGGGCCAACAACCTCAAGGGGGTCGACGTGCGCTTCCCCCTGGGCACCCTCACCTTCGTGACGGGGATCTCCGGGGCCGGGAAGAGCAGCCTGGTCAACCAGGTCCTGCTGCCCGCCTTGCGGAAGCACTTCCGGCTGGAGGCCGTCCGGGCCATCCCCTTCGAGGGGCTCGACGGCGCCGACCGGGTCGACAAGGTCATCGAGATCGACCAGAAGCCCATCGGGCGGACCCCCCGCTCCAACCCCGCCACCTACGTCAAGGTCTTCGACCTGATCCGGGAGGTCTTCGCCGGCCAGAAGGAGGCCCGGGCCAACGGCTACAAGCCGGGGCGCTTCAGCTTCAACGTCAAGGGCGGCCGCTGCGAGACCTGCAAGGGGGACGGCCTCATCAAGGTGGAGATGCACTTCCTGCCCGACATGTACGTGCCGTGCGAGGCCTGCCACGGCAAGCGCTTCAACGAGGCGACGCTGAAGGTTCGGTTCAAGGGGCTCAACATCGCGGAAATCCTCGAGACGCCCGTGGAGGACGCCCGGGACCTCTTCATCAACTTCCCGCGCATCCGGAAGATCCTGGACACCCTGGTGGACGTCGGGCTCGGCTACGTCCACCTGGGGCAGCCCTCCCCCACGCTCTCGGGGGGCGAGGCCCAGCGCATCAAGCTCTCCAGGGAACTGTCCCGCACGGCCACGGGGAGGACCCTCTACGTCCTGGACGAGCCCACCACGGGGCTTCACTTCGAGGACGTGCGGAAGCTCATGGAGGTCCTGCAGCGCCTCACGGACGCCGGGAACACCGTGGTGGTCATCGAGCACAACCTGGACGCCGTTCGCGCCGCCGACTGGATCGTCGACCTCGGTCCCGAGGGCGGCGACGGCGGCGGCCTCGTCGTGGCCGAGGGCACGCCGGAGACAGTGGCGGCCCACCCCGACTCCTGGACGGGTAAATATCTTCAATCTCTCCTGTAAGTGGTGGCGCCGGCTTCCGTCCGCCGGCCGCGGAGTGCGGCGCGAAGGCCGCCGGAGCGCCGCTTTCCCCGCGCCGCGCAGGCCGCCGGAGCGGCGCGGAACCCGGCCCGGCCGTCTTTCGAAGTTTCCAAAGCTTGTGTGGACACGTCGTGTGTCGCCGGCACCCGGGCGCCACCCTCCTCGAACGGCGCTCCGGAAGCCTTCGCGCCTTTCCGTGAGGCCTACTTCAAAGCGGCGCTCCGTCAGAACTTCGCGCCGCACTCCACAACAGTCTGGCGGCACTCAGTCGGATCCGCTCGCTGAACTCCGCGACGATCCGGCCGGCGTGACCTTGTATCGGCACGGCTCCTTCACCTACTCACGCACGTTCGGAAAATCTTCCCGGCACGGGCAGAGATTTAGAAATTATTTTGCAGGATGACCCGTGGACCTTTTTCCGGCGCCGCCTCCGGGGCGCCGGTCTTCCTGCTGCCGGCTTTTCCGGCGGGAACACCACCTCCGGTGGAGTACCCGCCGGCTAAAATCCCGCATCCCTTCGGGATGCGCGGCCGCGCGGAGGATTGGCTTCAGATAGTGCCTGGCACCCATTGCTCATTTGTGTTGCCATTCGTCGGGTCCTCTGACCGCCTCTCCGAGTGCCGCATTACGGTCCGGGGGCTTGCCGCCTTCCCCGCACCCTTTCAGGGTGCGTTCCCTTCACCTTCCGCCGCGTTCCGGGGGCAAGCCGCGGACGCCGGGGGACCGGAACAGGGCGCGACGAGGCAACGGGCGTCCGCGGCGCCGCCCCGGGAACCCGCGCACCCCGAGCCGTCCTTCCCCCGCCCCTTAGGCGGCGGGGGGAGGGCGTGGCCTCCCGGCATCCCCGAAAAAACGTACCGTCGCCCCCCGGGCGATGGCGCGAACAAAGGCGCTGCGGAAACTCTTCCGTTCGATTCCCGGGCTGCTGCGTGGCCGTCAAGGGCAGAAGGGGGGAATGCAAATGGGATACAAGGTTTTCGAGGTGAGGGGGAGGGCGATTGCGAGGGCGATTGCGATACCGATTGCGATACCGATACCGATGCCGATGCCGATGCCGATGCCGACCCCGACGACAAATCCTCCGGACCTACAGCCTACAGCCTACAGCCTACAGCCTAAAAATTATACAGCGCCGAGACGACGAGGTAGGCCCGGTCCCGGGCGACGTCGGCGGCCCAGTCGACCTGCAGGTGGTTGCGGAAGGTGAAGCCCGTCCCGAAGGTGAGGTGGCAGTCGGTCCCCCTCTCGGGGAAGACCGCCCGCTGGGCCGCGGGGAAATTGTAGATGATCTGGCTGATCGGGAAATAGACGCCGGCCAGGGCCCAGATCCCGTCGTTCCCGTGACGGTCCCCGACGTAGTGCAGGGTGTTGTCCGGGTCGGTGTAGAAGCCCACCCGGATCGAGACGGGGACGCGTCCCCAGAAGACGGTGTACTCCGCGCCGAGGCGGACGGACGTGCCGTTCTCGAAGGCGTAGTCGTCCCGGAACTCCCGCTGGATCAGGTGCACGAAGGACGGCGTGAGTTCGCCGTAACGGATCTGGATCAGGTCGGCGGTGAAGGTGACGTGCTCGGTGGGCAGGTAGGCGAGCCCCACGCCGAAACGCGACGGGACCCGGAGCTTGAACTCCGTGTCGGTGACGGCGAGGGGGACGTTCCCGGGCACGCTCATCAGGTTTTCGTTGTAGACCATGTGCATGGGGTGGTCGGACCCGCTCCGGTAGACGGCGCCGACCCGGAGGTTGTCGCGGGGCTTGACGATGGCGCCCGCCACCCAGGAGAAGGCCCAGTCATCGCCGTCGAGGTGGTGGAGGATCGCCGTCGTGGACCCGTCGATGGTGGCGACCATGGGACTCAGGTACTGGGTCGACTGGGTTTCCACCGACCGGGCGGTGAAACGGGTGGCCCGGAACGAGACCCCGAGGTTGACCCGCTCCCCCCAGCGCCGGGCCAGGGAGAACCCGTAGTTGACCGTCTTGATGCGGATCCTGGTGTCGAACGGGGTGACCTGGAGGGGCTGGTTGGTGAGCCGGAACCGGGTGTCGTGGATCACCACCAGTCCCTGCGACGGGGAGACCTCGTAATTGGCCAACTCCTGCCGGTAGGCGCCGAAGGCCCACTGCCGCAGAGGGTAGACCACGCTGAGGAACGTGGGGGAGAAGGTCCCCTCCGAGAACCGGTCGTAGGAGGCTTCGCCCACCACCATCCGGAGGGTCTGGAACCGGTTGACGACCCACCGCCCCTCGGCGAAGAGCTGGGGCTTGACCAGAGCGGTCAGGCCCGCCGGGTTGGTCTCGGACCCCGTGGCGTCGTCCCCCAGGGCGATGAAGGCCTGGCCCATCCCCGTGGCCCGGGCCCCGGGGTTGATGAAGTTGAAGCGGAAGCTGGAGAAAGGGTAGTTCGGGAACAGGCTCCCCGGCCCCTGGGCGAGGGCGGCCCCGGCGCAGAGGGCCGCAAGCCCGGCCAGCAGCACGACGCGTGAGGTCCCGATTCGCTTCATGACGCCCCTCCCGGGTGGTGTTGCCGGAAGGTACCACGTTCACGCCCGATTGGCAAACCCTTTTGTTTCGGTCCCGGAATCGGGCGGATCGGTCGGATCGGGCCGGTCGGACGCATCGGGGCGGCTGGTCGGGTCCGCCGGGCCGGCCCGCCGGCGGGGAACCACGCCAAGGGGCGGGAGGGACCCCTGATGCCCCTTGTTCCCGATTGCAGGCGACCCCCATCCGAAGTACAATGGCAGCTTACCCGGTGGACGGGGTGGAGGGAAAGCTTGAACCGCGCGGTCCTGAAAATCGTGAAAGGCGTGTCGGCGGTGCTGGCCGTGGGGGTCCTGGCGCTCGCCGCGCTCTACCTCGCGCGGCGTCCCGAGGGGCCGGCCCCGGCCCGTCCCCCCGCGCCGCACCTGCCGGACAAGGTGGCCAGCCGGGCCGAGAAGATCCGGTACCTCGAGCACCGGGACGGGAGGCCCTTCCTCGAGGTGCTGGCCGCGGAGAACGTCTCCACGCGGGACAACCGGCACCACCTCAAGGGGGTCCGGGCCATCTACTCCGGCGATGCCGACGCCCCGGAACCGACGCTCATCGAGGCGGAGGAGTGCCTCTACGCGGCGGAGGACCAGAGCGTCCGATTCATGGGGAAGGTCACGGTGAGCCGCGCCACCGGGGAGCGGCTGGCCTCCCGGGACGTCCTGCTGGAGAAGGGCGGCGACCGCGTGTCGGGCACGGCGCCCTTCACCTTCGAGAAGCCGGGGGTCCAGGGGTCCGGGACGGGCTTCAAGATGGACCTGAAGACCCGGGACCTCGAGATCCTGAGCACCGCCCGCGTGGACTACGCGCCCGACGCCGCCCAGGCCCCGCCCCGCATCGCCCGGGAAGGCCGGATCCGCTTCCAGTCGGACCGGGCCGAACTGCGGGACGGGGAAAAGACGGGCCAGTTCACCGGGAACTGCCGGCTCGAGAGCGATCTGTCCTACCTCCAGGGCCAGGCCATGCAGGTCGTGGGGACCCCGGAGAACCGTTGCCGGGAGATCACCGCCACCGGCGGGGCGCTCTGCCGCCGACGGGAAAACGGCAAGGACCTGGCCCTGTCGGGGGCCTCCCTCCGGTTCGGGTTGGCCGCGGACGGCCAGACCCTGGAGTCGGTGTCCGCCGCCGGGGGGGCGGGGCTCGGCCTCGAGGGCGCCTCGCTCCGGGGCGACCGGATCGACGTCTTCGCGCGGGCGGACGGCATCCTGGACCGCCTTCACGCCGCGGGGCAGGTCCGTTACGACGGGCCCGCCGGCGAGGGCTCCGCCCGCGGGGACGACCTGACGGCCTCTTTCGCCGCGGCCAACGCCCTGTCCCGGATGGAGATCAACGGCAATGCCGAGGTCGGCCGGCGGGACGGCAAGGGGGAGTCGTCGGTTCGGGCGACCCGCCTGCTCTTCAGCTTCCGGCCGCCGGCGGGGGGGCGCCCGGTCCTCGAGTCCTCCACGGCCTCCGGAAAGGCCCGGGTCCTCTTCACCGGCCCCGACGGCTCGTCCGTGGACGGCACCTGCGACACCCTGACGACGCGCTACGACGCGGCGGGGCGCCTGCCGGTCTCGGCGGAGGGACAGGGCGCGTGCGACTTCCGGACGTCCCGCCCGGCGGGGGGCGAAAAAGTCCAGGTCCGGTCGGACCGGATCGGGTTCGAGTTCTTCCCGGGGCTGACCGAAATCCGGGCCCTGAGCGCCGCCGGGAACGTCCGGTTGACGCGGGCCCGGCCGGGCGCCCCGGCGGAGGAGTCGGAGTCCGACACCCTCCGGGCCGAGTTTTCGGGGGAGGAACGCGGGAAGATCCGGGCCTTGACCCAGTCGGGCCGGTTCCGGTACCGGGAGAAAGGCCGGTCGGCCCGGGCGGGCGAGGCGCGCTTCGAGGGGGACACGCTCCGCCTGACGGGAAAGCCGTCCGTCACGACGCCGGAAGGTTCCATCCGGGCGGCCGTCTTCACCCTGAACGAGAAGCTCGGCACCGTGACCGGCCAGGGGGGCGTGGAAGCCGACCGGGCCCCGTCCACCGGCGGCCCGCGGGGGTTTGCGCTCCCGGGCGGCGGCCGGTCCGGCAACGGGCGGGCCTGGATCCGTTCCGACACTGTCCTCATCGAAGAGAAGAAGGGGCAGGCCCAGTTCCGGGGTAAGTGCCGGATGACCCAGGGGGAGGGCACGTTGACGGCGGAGACCTTCACCCTGCGGGAAGACGGGGGCTTCGTGGCGGAGGGGAAAGCGACGGCGGTGCTGCCGGTCCGGGACGAAAAGGGCCAGGGCGCGGTCCTGCGCATCAACTCCGGTCGCCTCTCCTACCTGCCGGCGCCCCGAAAGCTCCTGCTGGAGGGGCGCGTGGAGACCCGGGGGGCGGAGGGTACCCTCTCCGCCGACACCCTCTGGGGCTTCCTCGACGAAGCGGGCGAGGTGAGGACGCTCTACGCGAAGGGCTCGGTCCGCTTCGACCAACCGGACCGCCACGCCCAGGGCGATGCCACCGTCTACGACGTTGCCTCGGGCAAGGTCGTCCTGGGGGGCAGCCCGGCCCGGGTCGAGGACCTCCGGGAGGGACGCTCCACCCGCGGCGCCCGCCTGACCTTCCGCCGGGGCGACGAACGGGTCCTCATCGAGCCGTCCGGCAGCGTCACCCTGGTGGAGTAGCGTTTCGGGCCCGCGACGGGCCCGTCGGTCGCTCACGTTTTCGTGAAACATTCGTACGGCGACGCCGTAATAGCCTGCCTGTCATTCTTGCGCGAGGAGGAAAGATGCGGAGAAACCGGATTGTCGTGACGGCGCTGCTGTCACTTGCTTTCGTCCTTTCGGCGGCGGCGTTCGCCCCCGCCCAAGGATTCAAGGACCTCCAGGGGAAGGTGGTCGAGAAGACCCTCCCCAACGGCCTGAAGCTGATCGTCCTGCCCCGCCCGGGCGCCCCCACCGTGTCCATGGTGACCTACGCGGACGTGGGCAGCGTGGACGAGGTCAACGGCCGGAGCGGCCTGGCCCACGTCTTCGAACACATGGCCTTCAAGGGCACCTCCACCGTGGGGACCCTGGATTTCGCCAAGGAACAGGAGGCGATGAAGAAGGAGGACGAGGCGTTCCTGGCCTGGCGGGAAGAGAAACTGCGCTACCCGCGGCCCGACGCCGCCCGCCTGGCGGAGCTGGAAAAGTCCCTCAAGGCCGCCCAGGACGAGGCCCGCAAGTACGTCAAGGCCAACGAGATCGGGGAGATCATCGAGCGGGAGGGGGGGCAGGGCCTCAACGCCTTCACCAGCTTCGACCAGACGGTCTACCTCTACTCCCTCCCCTCCAACAAGCTGGAACTGTGGGCGGCGCTGGAGTCCGATCGGTTCACGAACCCCGTGATCCGGGAGTTCTACAAGGAAAAAGACGTCATCATCGAGGAACTGCGGATGGGGGACAGCCAGCCCGTCAGCCGGCTCGTCCAGGACTTCCTCGCGGTGGCCTACCGGGCGCACCCCTACCGTTCCATGGTCATCGGCGAACTGAGCGACCTCCAGGCCCTCCGCCGATCGGACGCCGAGAACTGGTTCCGCCGCTTCTACGGGGCGAAGAACCTGACCATGGTGGTGGTGGGCGACGTGGACCCGGTCAAGACGCTGCCCATGCTGGAGAAGCACCTGGGCCGCATCCCGCCCGGCGAAAAGCCCGGCCGGATCGTCACCGACGAGCCCGCGCAGCGCTCCGAGAAGCGCATCATGATGACCGACCCCTCCCAGCCCTTCCTGGTGATCGCCTACCACCGGCCGGACATCAACGACCCCGCCTACGCCGCCATGGAGGCGCTCGCGGACATCCTGGGCAACGGCCGCTCCTCCCGGCTCAACAAAGCGCTGGTCAAGGAGAAGAAGTACGCGTTGGCGGTCCAGTGCCTGCAACTCGGCGAGAAGTACCCCGGGATCTTCGGCATCATCGCGGTCCCCAACCAGGGGCACACCAACGTCGAGTGCGAAGGCGCCATCTACGACGAACTGGAAAAGATCAAGGCCGAGAAGGTCACCGATGCCGAGTTGGCCGGGTACAAGGCCCGGAACCGGTCCCGTTTCCTCTCCCAACTGGACAGCAACATGGGCCTGGCCATGGGTCTGGCCCGGTCCCAGAACCTTCACGGGGACTGGCGGAAACTCTTCGCCCGGCTCGAGGAGACCAACAAGCTGACCGCCGAGGACCTCCAGGAAGCCGCCCGGAAGATCTTCGTCCCGACAAACCGGACCGTCGGCGAGATCCTGACGGAAAACCCCGACACGGGACTCGCCCAGTGAAGGCCCAAGGGAAAGGAGCAACATCATGAAAACGTCCAGAATCCACGCCCTGATCGTCGTCTGCGCCCTGGCCTTCGCCACCGCCGGCACCCTGCTCTCCGTCCCCCCCCCGGCCACCGGCAAGGACCGGTACGTCGAGAAACTGGTCTTCCCCCCGCTCAACAAGGTCGCTTCACCCGCGGTGGAGCGCTACACCCTGCCCAACGGGTTGAAGGTCTACCTCTGCGAGGACCACGAATTCCCCAAGGTCCAGTTCAGCGTCCAGGTCCGGGGCGGCGAGATCGGATCGCCCGACCGCGCCGGCCTGGTGGAGCTGTTCGGGGAGGTGCTCCGCTCCGGCGGCACCCAGTCCATGAACGGGGACAAGGTGGACGAGTACCTGGAGGGCATCGGCGCCTCCATCTCGTCGGGCGCCGACACCGACAGCGTGAACCTCTACGGGTCGACCCTCACCGAGAACCTCGAGGCGGTCCTGACCCTTTTCGCCGAGTTCGTCACCCGGCCCGGTCTCACCGATGACAAGCTGGACCTGGCCCGGATCCAGGCCAGAAGCGCCATCTCCCGCCGGAACGACGAGGTGATGGCCCTGGTTCAGCGGGAGTTCGCGAAACTGATCTACGGGGCCAACTCCCCGTACGCCCGCCAGATGGAGTACGACGACGTGAACGCCGTGACCCGGGAGGACCTCGTGCGCTACCACGGCCGCTTCTTCCGCCCGGACTTCACCGCCCTGGCGGTCTGGGGCGACTTCGACGCGGCCCGGATGAAGGCCCTCCTGGAGAAGCTCTTCGGGGGTTGGAAAAACGACACGCCGGCCCCGGCCGTCACCCTGCCCGCCATCCCCGAGCGGAAGGCTTCCGTCAACTACATCGAGAAGAAGGACGTCAAGCAGACCTTCATCCTGTTCGGGCTCCCGGGCATCCGCTACGACGACCCCGACTACCCGGCGGTCCGGCTCATGACGGACATCCTCGGGGGCGGGTTCTCCTCTCGCCTCTTCAAGAGCGTCCGCACGGAGAAGGGACTGGCCTACTCCGCCGGGGGGACCATGATGGCCGCCTTCGACCACCCCGGCGCCTTCTTCTTCTTCACCTCCACCAAGCCGGCGAGCACGGGGGAGGCCATCGACACCACGTTCTCCGAACTTCGCCGGATCACCCAGGCCCCCGTCACCGAGGCGGAGATGGCCCTCGCCCGGAACTCCTACCTGAACGCCTACGCCTTCGAGTACGACGACACGGGCGAGGTGGTGCGCCGGCTGATGATCTACGACTTCTACGGGTACCCCGCCGATTTCAACGAGAAGCTCCGGGCGGCCGTGGAGAAGGTGACCCGCGACGACATCCTCCGGGTGGCGCAGAAGTACCTGGTCATGGACCGGCTCACCCTGCTGGCCGCCGGCAAGGGCGAGGATTTCGACAAGCCCCTGTCCACTTACGGCGCCGTCAACACGATCGACGTCACCATCCCCATGCCGAAGAGCACGGAAGTGATCCCCGAGGCGACGCCCGAGACCCTGGCGAAGGGGACCGACCTCCTGCGCAAGGCCGGCGTGTTTCTCGGGGAGAAGGCGCTGCGGAGCCTGCGCAACCTCGCGTCCTCCGGCAAGGCGACCCGGTCCGTCGGCGGATCGCCCTTCAAGATGGACCTCCGGACCCACTTCGTGCTCCCGGACCGGCTTCGCCAGGAAGTCCGCACGCCCATGGGCAACATCGTGATCGCCATCAAGGGGGAGACGGGCTGGATGTCCATGGGGCCGCAGACCATGCCGCTGCCCGGGAGCCAGGCGGAGGCCCTTCGGCTGTCCTTCTACACCGGCTACGGCTGCGTCCTGCTGCTGAAGGAAGCGCTCGAAGGCAAGATCCAGGGCCAGGCCCTGGGCGAGAAAGACTTCGCCGGGAAGAAGGCCCAGGCCGTCCGCGTCATGATCGGCAAGCAGGAGCTGTTCGTCTACCTCGACCCCGCCTCGTCCGAACTCGTGGGCATCCGACACCTGTCCCCCACCGAGAAGGGTCCGGCCATGGTCGAGGAGAGCTTCTCCGGCTGGAAGGACTTCGGGGGCCTCAAGCTCCCCACCGCCATGAAGCAGGTGGCGGGGGAGGAGGAGTTGTCCAGCATGTCCATCGACGAGGCCACCCTCGACGGGGACGTGGACCCCACGGTCTTCGAGCCGCCCGCGGACACGAAGGACGGTGAAGCCGGGGGCGGCAAGTAGCGTCCCCCTCCAGTCCTTTCCTCTCACCAGGCGCCGCCGGCCCCCCGGCGGCGCCTTTTCGTTCGGGACCACCCCGCTCACCGTCTTTTTCTCTCACCAGGCACGGAGACATGCAGTTTGTATTTCAAAGACAAAAAGGTTCTTCTCCGTGCCCCTGCGCCTCTGCGAGATCAACATGAAGTGTTACAAGCACATTCCCCTTCGATTCCCGGTTTTTCCGGGTTCACCCTCCTTGATCGACTTCCAACCCCCCGAAGCGGGACCGGGATACATTTCCGTTGATTCTCGGGAAACGGCGGGGTAAAATTCCCAGTTTTCCGTCCCCGACGCCCGGGGAAGAACCGCAAATCAACCAAGGAGGATCCCATAATGAGTTGCAACAGTTGCTCCAAGGACAAGTTCGTCTATTTCTTCGGCGAGGGGAAGGCCGAAGGGGCCGGCACCATGAAGGACGTGCTGGGCGGCAAGGGCGCCGGCCTGGCCGAGATGACCAACGCCGGGCTGCCCGTCCCCCCGGGCTTCACCATCTCAACGGCCGCCTGCACCCTCTACTATGACAACGAGAAGAAGCTGTCCGGGCATATCCTGTCCGAGATCGACGCCGCCCTGGCCCGCCTCGAGGGCGTCCTCGGCCGCAGGCTTGGCTCCACGGAGGCCCCGCTGCTGGTCTCCGTGCGTTCCGGCGCCAAGTTCTCCATGCCGGGGATGATGGACACCATCTTGAACCTCGGCCTCAACGACGACACGGTCCTCGCCCTCGAGAAGAGCACCGGCAACCCCCGCTTCGCGTGGGACTGCTACCGCCGCTTCATCCAGATGTTCTCCGACGTGGTGCTGGGCGTTTCCAAGAAGGAGATGGAGCACCTGATCGACCACATGAAACACGAGCGGGGCGTCAAGCAGGACATCGAGCTGAACGCCGACGACATGAAGGAGCTGGCCGCCCGCTTCCGCAAGTACGTCTTCGAGAAGATCGGCCGCGAGTTCCCCCAGGACACCAAGGAGCAGCTGATGCTGGCCGTCAACGCCGTCTTCGAGTCCTGGAACAACGACCGCGCCATCCACTACCGCAACATGAACGACATCCCGCACACCATCGGGACCGCCGTCAACGTCCAGGCCATGGTGTTCGGCAACACCGGCGAGACCTCCGGCTCCGGCGTGGGCTTCACCCGCAACCCCTCCACCGGCGCCCGGGAGTTCTACGGCGAGTACCTGCCCAACGCCCAGGGCGAGGACGTGGTGGCGGGCATCCGCACCCCCTTCAAGCTGGAAGAGCTGAGGCGCATCCTGCCCCACGTCTACGACGAGCTGAAGGCCATCACCGACCGGCTCGAGAAGCACTACCGCGACATGCAGGACTTCGAGTTCACCGTCCAGGAAGGCAAGCTCTTCATGCTCCAGACCCGCAACGGCAAGCGCACGGGCGCCGCGGCCGTGAAGGTGGCCTGCGACATGGTGGACGAGGGCCTGATCTCGATCGACGAGGCCATTCTGAAGGTGGAACCCCAGCAGCTCGACCAGCTCCTGCACCCCGTCTTCGCCGCCGGCAACACCTTCGAGGTCATCGCCAAGGGCCTGCCCGCCTCCCCCGGCGCCGCCGTGGGCCGCATCGTCTTCTCCTCCGAGGACGCCGTGGCCATGACCGGGAAAAAGGAAAAGGTCGTCCTGGTCCGCCTGGAGACCTGCCCCGACGACATCCACGGCATGGAAGTCTCCCAGGGCATCCTCACCGCCCGCGGCGGGATGACCTCCCACGCCGCCGTGGTGGCCCGCGGCATGGGCATCCCCTGCGTGGCCGGGTCTGCCGACGTCAAGATCGACGAGGACCGCAAGACCATCGACTTCGCCGGCGGCCTCTCCCTGACGGAAGGGGACTACATCTCCCTGGACGGGTCCAAGGGCGAGGTCTACGTCGGCCAGTTGAAGACCAGTTCCCCCGACCTGCGCAGCGGCGACTTCGGCAAATTCATGACCCTGGTGGACAAGGTCCGCACCCTGAAGGTGCGCACCAACGCCGACATCCCGCGCGACGCCAAGGTGGCCCGCGAGTTCGGCGCCGAGGGGATCGGCCTCTGCCGGACCGAGCACATGTTCTTTGCCCCGGACCGGCTGCCCCACATGCAGGCCATGATCCTGGCCCGCACGGTGGAAGCCCGCGAGGAGGCCCTCGCGAAACTGCTCCCCATGCAGCGCGAGGACTTTCTGGGCATCTTCCGCGTCATGGACGGCTACCCGGTCACCATCCGCACCCTGGACCCGCCCCTGCACGAGTTCCTGCCCAAGCGCGAGGAACTGATGGTGGAAGTGGCCGTGATGAAGGAGCGCAAGGCGCCCGAGGCCGAGATCGAGGAGAAGGAGAAGCTCCTGGCCCGCGTGGAGGAGCTGCACGAGTTCAACCCCATGATGGGGCTGCGCGGCTGCCGCCTCGGCATCGTCTACCCCGAGATGACGCGCATGCAGGCCCGGGCCATCCTGGAAGCCGCCTGCATCGCCAAGAAGGAAGGCGTCAACGTCCTGCCCGAGATCATGATCCCGCTGGTGGGGCGCGTGAGCGAGCTGAAGTGCCAGGCCGACATCGTCCGTGAGACCGCCGAGAAGGTCTTCGCCGAGCAGGGCTTCCGCGTGGAGTTCATGGTGGGCACCATGATCGAGATCCCGCGCGCGGCCGTCACCGCCGACGAGATCGCCGGCGTGGCCGAGTTCTTCTCCTTCGGCACCAACGACCTCACCCAGATGACCTTCGGCTACTCCCGGGACGACGCCGGCGTCTACATCCGCGAGTACCTCAAGCAGGGGATCCTGGAGAAGGACCCCTTCCAGATCCTGGACCGCGACGGCGTGGGCCAGCTGGTGAAGATGGCCGTGGAACGGGGCCGCAAGGGCCGCCCGGGCATCAAGCTGGGCATCTGCGGCGAGCACGGCGGCGAGCCCTCCTCCGTGGAGTTCTGCCACCTGGTGGGCCTCAACTACGTGAGCTGCTCCCCCTACCGCGTGCCCATCGCGCGCCTGGCCGCCGCCCAGTCGGTCGCCAAGACCCGCGTGGACGCCGGCACCCAGCAGAAATAAAAATCCTTCGGATTTTTATCAAGAAAAAAACGGACGCCCGCGGCGGGCGTCCGTTTTTTTGTACGCGCCGCCTGCCGGGCGGCGCTGGAGCGTACGGAAACGGCGGCGGCGATGTCGGCAGCGGGAGGACCTGGAGCTGGCCCAGCGACTGTCCAAGGTCTTTCGTCTCTCGCCTTTGGCCGTCTGAGGTCCGGCCCCGGACGACCCGGGTCGCGCATGCCCCGCGTGCCGCCGGGGGCAAAAAGAGCCATCGGCTTCCAGCCAATGGCTCAACCAAAGGTTTACGAACAAGTCCCGTCTGTTTCCAGTTTCCTGATGCGAGACCATCGGTCTGCTTCCGGAGCCGGACTCACTTCACCGTCGCTACCCTGCACCCTTCCCCCGGATTGTCCCTCTGGTCCTGTTGGTCCTTTTCGTCCTTTGGTCCTTTCGCGCTTCCCTGGCCAGCAGCCTGCCTCCCCTCTCCAGGCGCCGTCTTCACTTCGGCCCGGTAGACCGTCTGGTTCACGGGAATGAACGCCCCCACCAGGGCGCCGGCGCCCGCGCCCGGGAGGAGGCCGAGGGTCCCGAATAATACGGACGCATGGGGCTCCCCTGACTCGCTGCTCTCCCCGTACCGGGCACCGAACGCCGCGCCGGCGGCGAAGCCCGCGCCGGCCCCGATGGCGGCGCCGATGAGGACGTTGCGCGCCCGCCGGTTCTTCGGCCGCAAGCTGACGCGGAAGACCTCCGGCCGGGCGAAGGTCATGGATGTGCCATCGACGGAGAGGGTGAGGACGGCGTCGTTCGCGAACTCCATTTTCCCGGTGTACGACTTCATCTTCTGGGTCACCACCACCATGTTCTGGCCCGGGGAGATCGACGTCACCCGGTCCCACGACCCCTCGGTGTCACGAGCAAGGAAAAACCCGGTGCAAAACGCGGTCAGCAGCGTGCAGATCAGAATGATTCGGTTCATGGTTCCCTCCTGGGGTGAAATTCGGATTCATCATCCAGGGTCAGTATCCCGCGTCGGGACCGGCGACTTGTCACGGGAATGTCATGGATCCGTCAAATGATTGCCCGAGGACTCGCCGCATCGCTCCAGTGGTTAATCGCGGGCTCGTGGCCGATAACCTTCGCCAGCCGGTCACCGACACCGTTTTCCCTTGATTCCGTCCCCGTTTGCGGCTATGTTCCAGGGGCCTCCTCCGGACATCAGGGAAGCGGAAAAAACGCAAGGCGAAGAAAGGGGTTATGCCATGAAATCACTACGGTTGAGTCTTTCTGTCCTCCTCCTCGTCTGCACGGCCGCGTGGCTTTGCGGCGAAGCCCCGACCGCGCCGGCCGGATCGCTGAAAGGCTTGGCGCACACGGTCCCGAAAGACTTTCACGTCCTCGTGGCCCTCGGCGACCTCGACGACCTGCTTGGCCTCGTGTCGGGGATCGTCGGGGAACTCGGGATGCCGGGCATCACCCGCACCTGGGCCCAGGCCGGGGAGGAGTCCACGCGCGTCCTGGGGTTCGACGCGACGTCCGCGGAGGCTTGGGGTCAGGCCGGCTTCGCCCTGGACCAACCGGTCGGGTTTGCGTTCAAGGCGGAGCCGGGAGCGAATCTGATGCTCCTCGTGGCGGGGTTTCGTGACGAAGCCCGAATGATGGAGCGTTTGCGGCAATGGACCGACCGTGCCGGACTCCGGCTGGTGAAAGCGGACGGCCAGGGGCAGGTCTTCCATCACCTCATCGAAAATGGCGAAGAAAACTCCTTCAGCCTCGCCTTCAAGGGGAATCGCGCCTATGCCCTGGCGTCCCCCGACAAGCTCTCCGGGATGGACCAGCGCCTCCAGGCGATCCTCGACCTGGACGAGGCCGCCTCCTTGGCGGCCGACCCCGATTTCAGGGAAGCGGTGGACCCCGTCCCGGCAAGCGGTTATATCAGCCTGTTCATCCGGGATTTTGAACGCCTCTTCCCGAGCCGTTCGGAAGACCCTTCCGACGCTCATGCCCTGTTCGTGAAGGCCGTGAAGTCGTTCTCCCTGGTCCTGGGCGAGCGCGACAGCGCGCTGAGTGCGATCACCCGCTTCCCGCTCCCGCTCGTCGGCAGCCTCCAGCCGGGCCTCGAGTGCGGCACCCTCCTTTCCCGGATGGAAAAGCCCGCGTTCGCCTTCAGCGTCAACGTGGAGTGGACGGAGGAGCTAGCCGCCTTTTGCCGGGCAATGGCCGCAAAAGCGCCGCTGAAAACCGGGGGGGAGGCGGAGAGCGGCGCAGCCTTCCAGACGGAATGGGAGAACCTCCTGGGCACCCTGAAGGGCAAGGTCGCCCTGGGCGGGGCCTTCTACTTGCGCCCCGATGATTTTTCCGGGAAGAAGACCGGTTTCCATCTGCCGGACCTCATCCTGGCAGCCCGCTTGGCGGATCCTTCGGTCATCGACGCCCTCTTCGCCAAGGTGAAGACGATCACGCGCACGGACCCGGTGAAGCTCGGCGACGGGGAGCTCTTCACCCTGGCGGAAGAGGGGGCTTCCCTCTCCCTGGGACGGGCCGGTGACACCTTCTTTTTGGGTCACACCGACCGCGTCCGGAAGGTTCTGGAAGCGAAAGAGGCCCTGTGGACACCGCGCTGCGGGGGGGCGGACCTCCTGGCCTACGAGCTGTTCACCGGGGACATCCTGAAGCTGATGCCCCTGGAAAAAGGGCAGGACGAGCTGAAGGCCGTCTTCGGCACACTGTTCAAGCCGGGCTCGTCGGCGTTCGTGAGCCTCAACGCCCGGCCAAACAGCGTGTTGATCCGGATGAACACCCAGGGGACGCGCCTCATGGTCCCCTTTATGGCCGGCGTCATAGCCATCCCTTCGCTCCTGGAGGCGAAACTGTCCGCCCAGCGGAATGCCGCCGTCGCCACCCTGCACCTCGTTTCCCTGGCGGAGGAGGCCTACGCCGCCCTGAAGGGGGCCCCGTCCCGACGGGCCACCTTCGCCGAGCTGGTTGGCCTTGGCCTCCTGGACGCCCGCTTCGGGACGGACGACCCCGTTTTCGACGGCTATCGCTACTCGCTCCAGGCCACGGAAACGGGTTTCCGGTGCGAGGCCCGCGGCGTGGGCCCCAATACCGGCCGGGTCCTGTCCATCGACGAAACGGGAACGCTCCGGACCGGTGAAGACCATCCCGAGGCCACCCCGGAGAAGCCGCCCGGGCCTTCCAGCCGGCCGGAGGCGGAATATTTGGACCTCGGGCGGCGGATCGCGGAGGCCTACAACACCCGCTCGGTTGAAAAAACCATGGAACTCTACGATATGGAGTTGTTTTTCCGCTCGGTGGAGTCGGAACTGGCGTTGGACCCGGAGACGGCCAGGAACTTTCGCTCGGGGATGCTGATCGGCTTCCGAAACGCCTTCACGATGAACATGGAAATCATGGAGCAAAACCGGAACAGGCTTCGGATGATTCGGGTCCTCGAAGTCGATGGGGAGAAACGGGTCCGGTTCCGAATCATCGGGGCCACGGGGATCGATTACCTCGACGCCATGGTGCAGGAAACGCCGTCCGGAGCGCTGAAGGTCACCGACAGCTACTCCTTCTCCGCCGGGCTGTCCTTGTCGAAGACACTGAAAAGCGCACTGGTCATCATCCTGGGCGGCGTGACGGGTTCGGGCCTGTCGAAGCCGGCAGCCGACCTCTCCCGGGACTTGACGACGGTTCAGGACGTTCGGCAGGCCATGCTCGCCGGGGACCTTGCCGAGGCCCTGAAGCTGTGGGGGGACGTTTCCGCCGGCACGAAGGCGACACGACTGGGGTACTCGATCCGGATGGAACTGGCCGGCCTGCAGGGCGACGAAGAACTGCTCGAGGCGATCCGGAGCTTCTCCGTGGCTTTCCCGAACGACCCGATCGTCGAGTCCTGGAGGTACGATCACGCCGAGAGAACCGAGGATCTTGACGGTGCGTCGGCAGCCCTCGAAGCGCTTGACCGGAAAATCCAGGGAGACCCTTACCTGGACTCCGAGCGCGCGACGGTTGCCCTCCAGCGCGGGACACTGGATGAGGCGCGCAGGCTGGCGGAAAAAGTCCGGAAGCTGGATCCGGACTTCGAGGACCCCTGCCTGGTGCTCCTGTTCTGCGACATCCAGGAGGAGCGTTTTGCCGCGGCTGCGACCTGGTGCGATGTGTTGAAAAAGCACTTTGACATCGACTTGTCCGAGGCGTTGAAGGACCCCCAATTCGAGGCGTTCACGCGTTCGGAGGAATATCAGGCCTGGCAGAAATCCTTGACGAAATAGGAGGTTCGCACGCGCCGTCCCGGCGCGGGGGTGCGGGGATTGGGGTGACCTCGAGTGTTGTCCGCGTCGGGACGACGCGTAGGAACTTTGTCCGCGTCGGGACGACGCGTAGGAACTTCGTCCGCGTCGGGACGACGCGTACGAACGGGGGGGTCAGCCTTGCTTCGCGCCGCAGTCGGGGCAGAACTTGACGCCCGGCTGGACCTTGGTTCCGCACTCGGTGCAGTGCTTCTCCACCTTGCACGCGGCCCCGCACTCGGGGCAGAACTTGGCGTTGGAGGCCAGGGGGGCCTCGCACTGGGGGCAGGAGGCGCGGATGTTCTGCCGCCAGTTCTCCGTGGAGAGCTTCTTGTCCTCCTCCGCCATGGCGGCGTGGGCCCAGACCTCCTCCACCGATCGGCTGGCCTGGGCGGCGGCCATCTCCACGCCCAGGTCCGGCGCGCAGCCCTTGCAGAGGCCCTTCTTGGTGTTCCAGCACTTCTTGCGGCAGACCCATCCGCTGCAGCGAGGGCACTGGACGAAGTCCGGGGCCAGTTCCTTGAGGGCCTCCTGGTAGGCCTTGTCCCGGTTTTTCTGCCAGCTCGCGCTGTGGACCCGGTGACTGACGTCGGACGCGTTCCCGAAGATCCCGCCGAACCAGCCCCCGGCCACGTCCAGGACCTCCTTGATCCCCCCCGTGGCGGACGCCCTGAAGGTCGAGCGGTACCCGGAGTGGCACTTGTTGCAGATGAACTCGAACTGGTAGCCCCGGTCGGTGCTGAGGTCGCGGCACTCGTGGACGTACTCGAATTTGTCTCCCATGATCGATGCCTTTCCGATGGAATGCCGCCGGCCCGGGCGGCGACGTAACGCGGTATTGTACCCGCAGGCGCCCGCCGCGTCCACCAAAATGTCGGACGACAAAATTTGAGCGGGACCGGCCCGTTCGTGTTGTATAATGCGTTCGACACCGGCGCGTGGATGGCCCATGGACCCCGTCTACACCCTCCTGATCGTGGATGACGACCCCAACATCCGGCGGCTCCTGGAGAGCCTGGCGGAGGAGCTGGAGTTGTTCCGCGTCCTCACCGCCGAGTCCGCCTTCGACGCGCTCGAGGTCCTCAACATCGAGAACGTGGACGTCCTCATGACGGACCAGATGATGCCCCGGATGACGGGCATCGAACTGCTGGCCATTACCCACAGCCGTTTCCCCGACCTGGTCCACATCCTCGTCACCGCCGTTTCCGACATCACCGTTGCCGTGGACGCCATCAACCGGGGGCACCTGTTCGCCTGGGTCCAGAAGCCCATCGGCGAGGAGCAGTTCTGGGGGGTCCTCCGGAAAGCCCACGCCCGGTGCATGGAGCGGGAGAAGCTCAAGCGCGAGGCGGTCGCCGCCCCCGCCGCGGCCCGGATGGTCGGCCCCTACCTGGTGGAGAGAACGCTGGGCGAAGGCGGGATGGGGACCGTTTTCCGCGCCCGCGACACCCGCGAGGGGCGCGTGGTGGCCATCAAGGTCCTGCGGGACGTCTCCAGCGACGCCATCCGCCTGCAGCGGTTCCAGCGGGAGGTGATGGTCTCCGAGAAGGTCCGCCACCCGGGGGTCGTGCGGGTGCTGGACCAGGGCTGGCACGAGAACCGCCCCTACATCGTGACCGAGTACCTGGAAGGGCAGAACCTGGGGGATTTTCTGCATCAGTGGGACCCCGGGGACCTGGGCGGCCGCTGCCGTTTCGGTGTCGCCCTGGTGAAGATCCTCCGGCACATCCACGCGAGCGGGGTGGTTCACCGGGACCTCAAGCCCAGCAACATCTTCATCGAGAACGGGGCGGAAGAGCCGGGGGAGCGGATCCGCATCCTGGATTTCGGCATCGCCAAGGTGGCGGAAGTCCCGCAGATCACCCAGACGGGTTCCCTGGAGGGGACCCTGGAGTACATCGCCCCCGAGTGCCTGGCGGCCTTCAGCGAGGCGAACCCCGTCTCGGACCTCTATGCCCTGGGCGTCGTCTTCTGCGACCTGTTCTTCGGAAGCTCCCCCTTCCGGGGCCTTCCCATCGCGGAACTCCTGGAACGGAAGCAGAAGGGCGACGTCGTGCTGCCGGAGGACCGGGGGGTCCCGCCGGAACTGGGAAAGATGATCCGGGGACTGATGCACCCGGACCCCGGCCAGCGGTTGGCCGACTACGACCTGATCGAGTTCGTCCTGGGCCGGTTCTCCTGCTGCGATCCCCCTTCGCGGGCCCGCTGACACGGGGCTTGACGCCATGGAGAACACCCGGGCACGCGTCCTCGTCCTCAACCCTCCCTTCCTTCCCGGCTTCGTCCGCTCGGCCCGCTGGGCCGCCCGGTCGCGCGGGCGCGTCCAGCGCCACCCCGACTACCTGCTCACCGCGGTGGCGGTCCTGGAGCAGGTGGGGCACCTGGTTCTCTTCCTCGACGGGGCCGCGCTGGACGTGGCCCGGGACCGGGTCCTGGCCAAGGCGGAGCGGTTCCGGCCCGACCTGGCGGTGCTCCACACCACCACGCCCTCCATCTACAGCGACCTCGGCTTCGCGGCGGCCATCAAGGCCCGGACCGACGCCGTGGTGGCCCTGGTGGGCAACCACGCGACCGCGGAGCCGGACGACACCTTCCGGATCGCCGGGGACGGGGTGGACGTCATCCTCCGGGGCGAGTACGACTTCTCCCTGCGCGACCTGGCGGCCGACCCCACCCGCCGGGACATTGGCGGGCTCTCCTTCCGCCGCGACGGGGTCGTCACCCACAACCCGCTCCCGCCCCCCCTCGACGTGAACGAACTGCCCGTCCCCGCCTGGCGCCACGTGCGCCCCGAGTGGTACCCCGACGCGGGCAAGCTCTTCCCTTTCCTCACCCTCCTCTCGGGGCGGGGCTGCTTCGCCCGGTGCACCTTCTGCCAGGACCCCCAGATCAGCGGGGGGCGCCGCCTGCGCATGCGCGACCCCGCCCGGGTGGTGGACGAGATGGAATCCGACCTGCGGGTCTTCCCGCGGATCCGGGAGATCATGTTCGAAACCGACACCTTCTCCGCGCTTCCGGCCCACGTGTCGGGGGTCTGCGAGGAGATCCTCCGGCGCGGCCTGAAGGTCCGCTGGAGCTGCAACACCCGGGTGGACATCGACCTGTCCCTGCTCCCCCTGATGAAGCGGGCGGGGTGCCGCATGCTCATGACGGGTTTCGAGTTCGGCACCCAGGAGGCCCTGGACGCCGTCCGCAAGGGGGTGACCCTCGAGCAGAGCCGCCGGTTCGCCCGGGCGGCCCGGAAGACCGGCCTGACGGTCCATGGCTGCTTCATGATCGGCGCCCCTGGGGAAACCCGGGAGTCGGCCCGCAAGACCATCGACTTCGCCTGTTCCCTCCCCATGGACACCGTCCAGTTCTCCGGGATCTGCGTCTACCCGGGGACGGAGATGTACGACTGGGCGAAGGCCGGCGGCTTCCTCGTCCCCCGGGACTGGCGGGAGTGGGTGAGCGAAACGGGCGAGCAGGTCACCCTGCTGAACTACCCCGACCTGCCCAAGGCGGAAATCGACGCCCTCATCGACGAGGGGTTGCGCCGGTTCTACCTGCGGCCCCGGCAGATGATGAAGATGATGGCCGCCGTGCGATCGTGGGGGGATGTCCGGCGGAAGGTCTACGGCGCCCGGAAGTTCTTCGGCTATTTCCGGGACAAGAAGCGCGGGGGACGCGGGTGAGAGCGTCCGTCGTGGTGCCGGTGTACAACGCCGCCCGGTCGGTTGCGCCCACGGTGGAGGCGCTCCTGGCCCTGGAAGGGCCGGACGGGCCTCCCGAGCTGGTCCTGGTGGACGACGGCTCCACCGACGACACGGCGGCCGTCCTGTCGGCATACCCCGTCCGCGTCATCGGGCGGCCCAACGGCGGGCCGGCGGCGGCGCGCAACACGGGGTGGCGGTCGTCGCACGGGGACGTGGTCCTCTTCACCGACTCCGACTGCGTCCCGCCCCCGGGCTGGGTGAACGGCATGCTGGCGGCCTTCGCCGACCCCGCGGTGGGGGCGGCGGGCGGGAGCTACGACATCGCCAACCCGGGGAACCGGCTCTCGCGGCTGATCCACGCCGAGATCCTCCGGCGCCACGCGGGGATGCCCGCCCGGGTGAAGGCGCTGGGTTCGTACAATCTGGCGGTCCGGCGCGAGGTGCTGGAGCGGGTGGGGGGCTTCGACGAGTCCTTCGCCACCTCCAGCGGCGAGGACAACGACCTCTCCTACCGGGTCCGGGGCGCCGGCTTCCAGCTCGCCTTCAACCCCGCCTGCACCGTGGCGCACCGGCACCCCGAGCGCGTGCGGCCCTACCTTCGCACCCAGTTTGTCCACGGCTACTGGCGCAGCCACCTTTACCGCCGCCATGCCGCCTATATGAAGGGCGACGACTACAGCGGCTTCGGCGATTTTCTCGACGCCTTCCTGGCCGCCCTCACCCTGGCCGGCGCCGGGGCGGCCCCGGCCCTCGCCGCCCTCGCCCCCCGCCTGGCCCCCCCGGCTGCCGTCGCGGCCGCGGCTTCCCTGGCGGCCCTGCTGGGGGTGAGCGGGGTCACCGCCGGTCGCCTGGCCCGGCGGGCGGGGGATGGGTCCCTCCTCCCGTTCGGCACCCTGGTTCTCGCGGCCCGGGCCTTCGCGCGCATCACCGGCTGGTTCCTGGGCGCCCTGCGCGTCCCGCTGCCGGGAAAGGCCTTCCGCCGGCAGCGTTGACGATCCCCCCCAAAGGCCTTTCCTCTCACAGCGGCACGGAGGCACGGAGAATGGCAAATCGTGTGTAGTGGAATCCACAATCCTGATGATTCTTCTCCGTGCCTCCGTGCCGCTGTGAGATCCGAATCCGGGCGTCCGGGGGATGTCGACGCTGATTGCTTTTCAGTAGACATTTGACGAATTATAAAAACAGAATCGACATCGGACCGATCGGTCCGATCCGACGGATCCGACGGATCGGCCCGATTTTTCGCCCGCACCGCTCAGGGAAGGTTTGTCTTTGCGGTGAATCCAAGCTATAATCACCCGGATTCGGCTGTGCCGGCGCGAGAGAGAGCAAACCAACCCCAAAGAGGAAGCGATGACCGAAGCCCTGAAAAAGTCCCTGCGCGAGTCCGCCACCGTCCGGTGGGCGACCCTGACCACGGTCTCCCTGGCCATGCTGTGCGGTTACTTCATGACCGACGTCATGGCCCCCCTCAAGCCCATGCTGGAACGTCAACTGGGCTGGAGCAGCACCCAGTACGGCGTCTTCACCAGCGCCTACGGCTGGTTCAACGTCTTCCTGCTGATGCTCATCATCGGCGGGATCATCCTCGACAAGATGGGCATCCGTTTTTCGGGGGTCATGTCCACCCTGCTGATGGTCGGCGGCGCCCTGCTGAAGTACTACGCCATCACCCACACCTTCGACCCCAAGCCCATCCTCCACTGGCTGCCCCTGATCGGCGGGATGCCCGTCCAGATCTACCTGGCGGGCCTCGGGTTCGCCATCTTCGGCGTGGGCGTGGAGGTGGCCGGGATCACGACGTCCAAGGTCATCGTCCGGTGGTTCAAGGGGAAGGAACTTGCCTTGGCCATGGGCCTGCAATTGGCCACCGCCCGTATCGGGACGGCCCTGGCCCTCATGATCAGCGCCCCCATCGCCGAGTCCTTCAAGTCGGTGTCGGCCCCGTTGCTGCTGGCCCTGGTGATGCTCGTCATCGGCTTCATCAGCTACCTGGTCTACAACGTCATGGACCGCAAGCTCGACGCCTCGGAAGCCCACCTGGAGGCGAGCGGGGACGACTCGTTCCGCCTCTCGGACATCGGCTTCATCCTGAAGAACAAGGGCTTCTGGTACATCGCCATGCTCTGCGTCCTCTTCTACTCGGCGGTGCTCCCCTTCCTCAAGTACGCCAACGACCTCATGGTCCAGAAGTACGGGGTCGATACCAGCCTGGCCGGCCTGATCCCCGGCCTGCTCCCCTTCGGCAACATCTTCATGACCCCCGTCTTCGGGCGCATGGTGGACCGCAAGGGCAAGGCCGCCTCCATCATGTTCCTCGGTTCCGGCCTTCTGATCGTCGTCCACCTGCTCTTCGCCCTCCCGGTGCTGAGCAACTGGCTTTTCGCCCTCTTCCTGATGCTGGTCCTGGGCGTGGCCTTCTCGCTGGTGCCTTCCGCCATGTGGCCCTCGGTGCCCAAGCTGATCCCCGAGAAGCAGCTCGGCACGGCCTACGCGCTGATCTTCTACATCCAGAACTGGGGCCTGATGGGCGTGCCCGCCCTGATCGGCTGGGAACTCGACCAGTTCTGTGTCATCTCGAGGACGACGGCGGCGGACGGGACCATCCTGGTGGCCTACAACTACACCATCCCAATGCTGACGTTCATGGCGTTCGGCATCCTGGGGCTGCTCTTCGCCTACCTGCTCAAGGTCGAGGACCGGAAGAAGGGCCACGGTCTGGAACTGCCGTCGCACGTGAAGGCATAGGCTGAAGGCGGGGGCGACAAGCTGCCGGCTGGGTGGCCCCGGAGTGATCTGAAGGCCTGGCTGGCGGGGTGATGACCTGTCAGACCTGTCGGACCTGTCAGACTTGTCGGACTTTTCAGACCGGTTAAAGCTCCGCTGTTCCGCGATCGCGCGGTTCGCACGGCCCGTTTTCTCTCAGTCCCCTTGCCGAGGTCCCCCGTGCTCGAGATTTTCGTGGACGCCGATGCCTGTGCGGTGAAAGAAGAGATCTATCGCGTCGCGAAGCGCCACGGTCTCACGGTCACCCTCGTCGCCAACGCCCCGATGCGGCACCCCGCGGAGCCGTGGGTGCGGCTGGTGGTCGTGGAGGGCCGCTTCGACGCGGCGGACGACTGGATCACCGACCATGCGCAACCGGATGATCTCGTGATCTCCGGGGACATCCCGCTCGCCGCCCGGTGCCTGGAGAAGGGGGCGCGGGTGATCGGCCCGACCGGGAAAGCCTTCACGCGGACCGGGATCAGCGAGGCCCTGGCGGCGCGGGAGATCCTCGGCCAGATGCGGGACATGGGCCTGATGACGAAAGGCCCCGCCCCTTTCGGCAAAAAGGACCGCTCCCGTTTCCTCCAGGCCCTCGAGGAAACGATTCGCCGGGTCCGCCGAGACCCCCGCCCGGCCCCGCCGGGGTAACCCACTCCTCGCACCATCTTAACCTACCCGCAAAACGTCTATTCAACCCCAAAGGATGAAAAGTCTGCCATGCATTGAAATCAAGCGTTCGGCCCTCTTTGTGTGTTCTTGCGTTCTTTGGGGTTGATGGGTTCGGACGACCTGCGGGCTCATCAAGGCCGGGGCTCACCCGGGTTGAGCCGCCCTGCGAAGCGGCCCATCGGCGCGGTGCCGATTGAATTCGGCCTGAAACGATGCTAAGATCGCCCGTCTCGGCGGAGGGCCATGGACAAGAGAATCCTGTTCGTCGTCAAGAACCTCTACACCATGGAGCGGCTCGGGGTGATGCAGCTCTCCGCCATGGCCCGCGCCCTGGGCTGGGAGACTGACCTCCACATCGCCGACCTGCATGCCCGCGACCGCTATTTCGAGAAGCTCGCCGCCTTCCGGCCGGTCATCGTGGCCTTCAGCGTCATGACCCCCGAATTTCACGCCCTGGACGCCCTGGCGGAGCGGACGCACCGGTTGGGCCGCCACTTCATCCTCTTCGGCGGACCCCACCCCACCTTCTTCCAGGACATCATCGAGCGACCCCACATCCACGCCCTGGCCTTCGGGGAGGGTGACGTCTCGTTCCCCACCTTCCTGGATCGTTTCGAACGGGGGCGGGACTTCACCGGGACCCCGGGGATCCACTTCCACCTCGCCGGGAAGATCACCCGCAACCCGCCCGCGCCCCTGGAGGAGAAGCTCGACCGGGCCCCCTTCGCGGACCGCGAGTTGATGGTCCGGGGCGACCCGCTCCTGGCGCGGAACAAGACCCACATCTTCATGGCGTCCCGCGGGTGCCCCAACCAGTGCACCTACTGCTTCAACCACAAGTTCACCCAGATGTTCCGCGGTTGCGGGCGGATCCTCCGCCACCGGTCGGTCAGCCATTTCCTCGGGGAGATGGCCGAGGTCAAGGCCCGCTTCGGCATGGCGTTCGCCTACATCGACGACGACATCTTCACCCTCCTGCCCATGGACTGGCTGGGGGAGTTCGCGCAGCGCTACCCGAAGGAGGTCGGGGTCCCCTTCATGTGCAACGTCCACGTGAATTTCGTCAACGAGGAAAAGATCCGGTGCCTGAAGGAGGCGGGCTGCCGCACCATCTGCTTCGGGATCGAGTGCGGCGACGAGCAGGTTTCCAACGACCTCCTCAAGCGGCGGGTGGACAACCGGAAAATCGTGGACCTCGCCGGGACGCTGCGCCGGCACGGGATCCGCAGCATGACCCAGAACATTTTGGCCCTGCCGGTGCCTCACCCCATGGCAATCGACCTCAAGACCCTGGACCTCAACATCCGCTGCCGCCCCGATTTCGCGGTGGCCCAGCTCTTCTTCCCCCTCCCGGGGACAGACCTCGCCGCCTACGCCGCGGCGAACGGGTTCCTCCCGGGCGGCGCCCCCGAGCTGCCGGAGCGGACCAACAGCTACTCCGCCCTCACCTTCCCCGACCGCCGGGAAAAAATCCGCGTGCAGCGGCTCCACAAGCTCTTCGGGTTGACGACGAGCTTCCGCTTCCTCCGCCCCCTGGTCCCCCTGCTGGTCCGGCTTCCCCTCGGGCCGGTCTACTCCTTCTTCTACGTGGCGTGGTACGGGTGGTCCACCCGCTTCCGGCTGGAGGGGACGAAGAAGTCCGGGGCCGAGGTCCGCTTCTTCCTCAAGAGCCTCCTGCGCAACATCGTGGCCTTCGTCCGGCGGCCGCCCCGCCGGGATCGCTCACGGAAATCGCCGTCAGAGCCGCGACCGTAAGGGAGCGGTCATCCCTGAACGTGCAATCGTCCTGAGCCCGAAAGGCGAAACCGAAACGGCGAATGGTGGTAAAGCCCATGCTCGAGCCATCGCCCGGAAGGTAAGGGAGCGGTCATCCCTGAACGTGCAATCGTCCTGAGCCCGAAATGTCGAAACCGAAACGGAGAATGGTGGTAAAGCCCATGCTCGAGCCATCGCCTGGAAGGTAAGGGAGCGGTCATCCCTGAACGTGCAATCGTCCTGAGCCCGAAATGTCGAAACCGAAACGGAGAATGGTGGTAAAGCCCATGCTCGAGCCATCGCCCGGAGGGCGATGGCCCTGTTTCCGGTTCGAGGCGGCCGGGGCGGACGATGGCCAGCGTTCGCCGAAACGAAAAAAAAGGCCCCCGGGGGCGGGGGCCTTCGATCCCGATGCAGGGTGAACTAGAAGATCCACTTCACGCCGATCTGAATCTCGCGGTTCGCGTAGGCGCTGTAGGTGTAACCCATGGCGCTGAGCGGGTTGTTGTCCTGCGTGTACAGCAGCGACCGGTTGGGGTTCGTGTAGTTGGTGGTGTTGAACAGGTTGAAGGCTTCCAGGCGGAGCTGGAGCTTGGAGCCGTCGGCGGTGAACCAGGGCAGCTTGATCTCCTTGAAGAGGGAGAAGTCGAGGTTCCAGTAACGCGGGCCGCGGAAGCTGCCGCGGTAGTAGTCGCCCTTGGGGTGCATGAAGCCGTAGTAGGGCTGGTCGATGGCGATGTTGCCGGTCCAGACGAAGTTGGCCTGGGTCGGGCCCACGCGGTTGGCATCGCGGGAGAAGACCCGGTCGCGCACGTCGGGGCGGCCGGGAACGCCGGTGCCGAGGGCGTCGTAGACGGCGGTGTAGTCAAGGCCCTGGCCGGAGTTGGCCGTAACGATGCCGTTGACCTGCCACCCGCCGATCAGCTGCCCCACGATGCCTTCCGTCTTGCCGCCGATCCACTTGCCGGGGCCGAAGGGAAGCTCGTAGATGAAGCTGGCGTTGAAGTTGTGGCGGACGTCCATGATGGAGAAGCCCGTCTCGTAGTTCATGTCCCAGAAGTCCTTGGCCCAGACGGTCTGGCCCTGGCGGTTGCCGGAGTTGATGACCGCCTCGGAGCCGTTGTCGAAGGACTTGGCCCAGGTGTAGTTCAGGGAGAACTGCAGGCCGTCCTGGAAGCGGTGGTTGAAGGTCATCTGGAGACCGTTGTAGTTGGACCAGTTGTGGGCGTCCATGTAGTTGATGTCGTTGAACTGGGTGTTGGCGGTCACCAGGTAGTCCAGGTACAGCTGCTCGTAGTTGATGCCGTAGAAGCTGTAGATGCCGTTGGCGTAGGCTTCCTGGTTGAAGGCCGCGGTGAGCTTGGGCTGGATCGGGCTGCAGCGGCTCAGGAGGTGCACGCCGTGGGAGCCGACGTAGGAGACCTCCAGGATGTTGCCGGGCCACAGCTCGCGCTGGATGCCGATGTTCCAGGTCTGGATGTAGGGCTGGTCGAGGTCGTCGTCGAAGATGGTGGGGAATTCCTGCAGCTCGAGGATCTCGGGCTTGAGGGCCACCAGCGGCATCGGGGTCCCGTGGCCGTAGTAGTTGACGTTGTCGGGGAAGATGCCCGTGCCGCCGTTGTTCTTGCCGCGCAGGTTGCTGGAGTAGGCGAAGGGGGAGTTGGAGGTGGTCCAGATGAGCAGGTTGTCGAACATGCGGTCGAAGGAGATGCCGTAGCCGCCGCGGACGGCGGTCTTGCCGTTGCCCCAGGGGTCCCAGGACAGGCCGACGCGGGGGCCCCAGTTGGCGTTGTGGTCCTTGTAGATCTTCTTGTCCAGCACGCACTCGGCGCCGTTACCCTGCCACTTCACCATGGAGGGGTCCCAGGTGTACAGGAAGTCGGCCCAGGTGTAGCCGGCCTCGTAGTTAACGGGGTCGAAGAAGTTGCCGGGGTTGATCATCCGGTAGCCGTTGGCGTAGGCGTCGTAGCTGGGGTAGTTGCCGTACATGTTCTGGGCCTCGGTCGGGGTCGGCTTGGACTCCATGCGGAGGCCGAGGTTCAGGGTCAGGTTCGGGCGGATCTTCCAGTCGTCCTGGATGAAGAAGTCGTACTCCCTGGAGCGCCACTCGCGGTAGTCGCCCAGGCCGGCCTGGTAGGTCACGCCGTCGGAGTAGACGGTCTGGGTGATGTTGTCCACGAAACCGGTGCGGACGTTGTTCAGGAAGCTGCTGGTGTACCAGTAGCGGTTGAAGCCCAGCACCGGGATGAGCCCGAAGTTGGCCGCGCCGTCGTTGGAGGCGAAGCGGAAGTCCATGCCGAGCTTCAGGGAGTGGTTCCCCAGGTTCCAGGTCAGGGTGTCCTTGATCTGGAAGGTGCCGTTCTTGCGGAACTGGGAGCTGTTCAGGCCGCTGCCGAAGTACTCGAAGTAGTGGTAGTCGCCGGAACGGGTGCTGGTGAAGTTGAGGTTGTAGTCCGTCAGGGTCGGCGACACGGTCATGTCGAAGTCGCGCTTGTTGTAGGCGAACTTCACGTTGTTGACCATGCTCGGGGAGACGATCCAGGTCCAGTCGAAGGCCAGGGCCTTGTTGGTGAGGTTCTGCGGGGGGTAGCCGCCGATGTAGTCGGGACCGGGCAGGGCGGCCGCGAAGATGTCCGTCTCCGGGTTGTGGAAGTAGCGGGCGGAGATGGTGTGCTTCGAGGTGAGGGCGTAGTCGATCTTGATGGTGTACTGCTCGGCGTTCACGCTGTTGCCCGATCCCCAGGTGTAGATGCCGGAGGCGGCGGAGGTGCCCTGGAAGTCGGTGTTCGGGAGCGGGTAATACGTGCTGAAGATGTTGGCGATCGCCGGGTTGGTCACGGTGGCCCGGAACGCGGCCGTCGGGACCTCGGCGTCGATGGAGGCCGTGTCGTGGATGCGCAGGAACTGGGTGTTGAAGAAGAAGAACAGCTTGTCCTTGACGATGGGGCCGCCGATGGTGGCGCCGTACTGGTCGTAGCGGTAGCTACCCTTGGGAAGGTCGAAGTAGTTCTCGCGCCAGCTCTTGGCGTCGAACCCGTCCTGGCGGTTGAACCAGAACAGGTTGCCGTGGAACTCGTTGGTGCCGGACTTCACGATCACGTCGATGACGGCGCCGCCGGCGCGGCCGTACTCGGCCGAGGGGGTGGCGGTGACCATCCGGAACTCTTCCGTGGCGTCGACGTTCTGCTCCACCATGGCGCCGCCGATGGTGTTGTCGTTGTTGTCCACGCCGTCCAGCTGGAAGTTGTTGCCGCGGCCGCGGGCGCCGTTGGCTGAGAGACCGAAGTTGCTGTTGGGGGACACGCCGGGGGCGAGGCTCATCAGGTCGAGGGGGTTGCGGGACGCCAGGGGCAGGTCGGAAATGCGTTTGCCGTCGATCACCGTGTCGAGCTGGGAGGTGGTGGTTTCCACCTGCTCGGCCGAGGCCACGATGGTGATCTGCTCGGTCTGGGACGCAACCTGCATCCGGACGTCGTACTTCAACTTGTCGCCGATGCTGACCTTGATGTCCGTCACCTTGAAGGGGGCGAACTGGTCGAGTTCGGCCTTCAGCTCGTAGTTGCCGGGCCGGATGGCGGTGAAGATGTAGTTGCCGTTGTCGTCCGTGAGAACGTTTCGGGTGATCCCCGTGTCGACGTTGGTGATGGTCACGCTGACACCGGGGAGGATCCCACCCTGGGCGTCCTTGACGGTACCTTCCACCGCCTGATCAGCCGCGAAAGCGAACGCGGCCATCAGCGCGACGACGGCGAGCACCGTAAAGCGCTTGAACCAGTTAGTCATGGAACCTCCTATAAATGATGGATAGTCGAATCCGATACAGTAAACCAAGGAATAAGCAACTTGCATGCCACGTCGCCCCGTTTTCGGCATTCCCGTTCATGACTCAAAACAAAGTCTTTAGCCCCATTCTTTCCCGGCAGCTCCCCGCCGGGTTGCCTCGCAATCCAAAATCTTGAATCCCTCGGAACAAATTTTTGAATCCGGCTGGGCCCAACCAGGCCAGAACCGGATTGTTCATTCTTTTTCAAGGGTTCGCCCCGGGCGGCGGCGGCGTTGCAACTTTCACGGGGTCCGCCCCGTAAAAGCCCGGACATCATGACCGGAGGCCCGAATGAAACGATGCGTGCCGCTTCTTCTCGCCGTTCTGGCGACCCTTACCCCCCTTCCCGCCGGGCAAGCGCCTCCGGCGGCCCGGACCGGCCCCTGGCTCGGGGAGACCCCGCCGGGCGAAACCCCCGTGCTCTTCGCCCCCGGGGTCGTCTCCACGGGGCTCTACGAGCGGGACGTGGCCGTCACCCCCGACGGGAGAGAGTTCTACTTCGGCATCCTCGGGAACGACTTCGCAGTGATCGCCGTCTGCCGGCAGGTGGACGGCCGGTGGACCGGGCCCGAGTTGGCCCCGTTCTCCCGGGACCCGAAGTGCCTCAACCTCGAGCCGTGCGTCGCACCCGACGGGAAGCGCCTCCTCTTCCTCTCCACCCGGGCCCGCGCCGGCCAGGAGCAGAAACCCGGGTGGGCCGACCAGGACATCTGGGCCATGGACCGCACCGCCGGGGGGTGGGGCGAACCGTACAACCTCGGCGCTCCCGTCAACTCCGACCGTCCCGAGTTCTTCCCCTCCCTCACCCGGGACGGCACCCTCTACTTCACCCGGGAGGAGGCCGACAAGCGAAGCGCCATCTACCGGTCCCGCCGTGTGAACGGGACGTACGCGGAGCCCGAGCGGCTCCCCGGGGCGGTGAACGGCGGCCCCAACCTCTTCAACGCCTGCATCGCCCCCGACGAGAGCTATCTCGTGGTCTGCATCGGAGACCGTCCGGACAACCTGGGCCGGGCCGACTATTACGTCTGCTTCCGCACCCCCGACGACCGCTGGAGCGCCCCCGTCAACCTCGGCCCTGCCGTCAACGGGAAGGGGGACGCCGCCACCTCGCCCGCCGTGACCCCCGACGGCCGGTTTTTCTTCTTCGGCTCCTCCCGCCGTGTCCCGGCGCCCGCCGGCGAGGCGAGGACCTACCGGGCGCTCCAGGAGGAACGGGTTCGCCCGGGGAACGGGAATTGCGACGTCTACTGGGTGAGCACGGCCCTGATCGAAAAACTCCGGCCGAAACCTTGACGGGGCGCAAAGGGACGAGGGAACCCAAAGGACACAGGCGCTCTTGCGGCGGCCTTCATCCCGATTCGCAGCCCATGCCGTCTTCCCTTGCGTCTTTGCGCCCAGGCGGGAGCCTGCCCGGGTCTTGATCTCGCCAAGGCGCAAAGCCCGCAAAGAAAACCGCCGGGATTCTGAACGCTAAAGTCTTCGCTAGTGTGGTTCGTGGTCCTTTTCCCTTTCGTGGTTCCTTTTCCGGCTTGTCCGGGTCGGCGGCCCAGGGGACAGGCGGACGGTTCGCGGCGCCCGGGTGGTCGCGAAGCGGGTTGCGTCACTTGTTCTTGGCCTTCGAGTCCTTTTTCTTTTTCGGTTCGGGTTCCGCCGGGTCGGGCTCGCCTTCGTCGCCCTCCTCCATCTTCGCCCCCTTGCCCCCGGACTTCTCCTTCGCCGACGTCGCCTTCGACGACTTGGACTTGCCCTTCCCCGACCCGGACGCCGGGCTCTCCTCCGCCGACGCTTCCTCCCCGCCCTTTCCCGATTTCGAACCGGACGTCCCCGTCTTCCCCGCCTTATCCGTCTTGGCCGTCTTGTCCGCTTTCTCCGCCTTTCCCGTCTTGTCCGACTTCCCGGTCTTCCCCTTGCTCTTACCGGAGCCCTGGTCCCCGGCGGCGGGGGCTTCGACCGCAACGGAAAGCGCCGAGAGCGCGTCCCCGTCCTTCCGGCAGACCACCGTGGCGCCGTCGTCGGGGTGGATGTCCCCGAGGGATTCGCAAACGCCGGAAACCGTCGCTCCGTGGCCGGCGTCGATGGTCACCCGGCCGTCGGCGGTCTCCAGGACAAGGGCGGAACCCTGCACCTCCACCACCGTCCCCGTCACGGTGACGGTTTTCGAACCCTTGGACTTGGAGGGGGTCTTGCCCGCCAGCAGGGCCGGGGCCGACAGGAGACAGAAAGCGAGGGTGATCAGCGTGGCGTTGCGCATGGGGGAACCTCCCTGGGATCGATGTCTTCTCAATTATACATTGACGCCCCCGCAAAAATTCTTTTTATGCCCGCGAATCACGCGAATGAACGCGAATCGGAAACCAAAAACTGACACGGTCGCAAAAAGTACCATCACCCTCCGGGTGATGGCTCAAACAAAGGCGTTACAGACACTTTCCGGTCCGTCTTCCGACTGTTTACGAACCCGTCAAAACTGATAGATATTATTCGTGTCATAAATTCGCGTTAATTCGTGTTATTCGCGGGAAATCTCCCTTTCGCGACTTTTTGCGGGGGCATCAAGATTGAGCCATCGTTCGGGGGGCGAGGGGACTTTTCGGGGATGCCGGACGTTGACGTATCGACGGGATGGACGCACCTTCGCCTCTCCTGGAAGAAAAATCACCTTCCCGGCCGTATAACGCATTTCGCCAAGCGGGAGCGGTCCGGGTGAATCCTTCCGCCCCCTGCCCGCAGAAATTTCAATGGAGGTACGACGATGCGAAAACGAGGGATGACGATCGCGGCTTGGCTCGTCCTGTCGGCGGCGACGCTCGCCGCGGCCGGAAACGCGCCCGATGATCTGGTGAAGAAGCTCTCGGGTTTCAACCCGGTGGAATTCATGACCTTCAATATGGTCGCCCAGGACATGGGGGCCGTCGACGACGTGCTCCGCGTGGTCAAGGCAGCCGCCCCGGAGGTTCGGGAGGCCTTTCTGAAGGGCGTCAACCCGGGTTTCGCCGCCCGCCTGAAGACCCTGATGGACAAGCTCCCCGAAGCCGGCGCCGATGCGGTTTCGGTCTCGGCCGGAAAGTTCGAGGCCGTCCTGGCGCGCATGGGGAGCCCCCTCGTGAAGGCGCGCGTCCTCTCCTACACCGGCAAGCACGCGGAGGCGATGCCCCTCTACGAGGAAGCCTTCAAGAGCGGGCCGGTGGAGACCTCGGACTATTACAACGCCGCCTGCACCGGGGCGATGGCCGGCGACAAGGACTTCGCTTTCCGGTATTTGGAAAAATGCCTGCAGAGCGGGGGGGACCTCGACGTCGACACGCTGAAGACCGACGCCGACCTCACCGGCCTCCGCGCCGACCCCCGGTGGGAAACCCTCCTGAAGACCGTGGCCGACAAGGAGGCCCAATTGGTGGGCACGCTGCCCGTCAAGCACGAGGGGACGCCGGTCCCGCTGCCCGAGCCGAAGCGCGACGGCGCCTTCTCCGTCGAGAAGGCCCTCGCACAGCGGCGCTCCGTCCGGGAGTACCTCGACGCCCCCCTCTCCCTGGAGGAGGTTTCCCAACTCCTCTGGTCGGCTTACGGGGTCACCGAGAAGATCGAGAACGCCCCGCCCTTCCTCCGGGGCGGGCTCAAGACCGCCCCGTCGGCCGGCGCCCTCTACCCCCTCGAGATCTACCTCGTCGCGGGGAAGGTCACGGGGCTCCCCGCCGGAGTCTACCTCTACAAGCCCGAGGGCCACGCCCTGCTGAAGGTCCGCGAGGGGGACGTCCGGGACCCCCTCTGCCAGGCGTGCCTGGGGCAGACGATGGCCCGCAAGGCGCCGGTGTCCCTGGTCTACTCCGCGGTGTACGAGCGGACGACGAAGAAGTACGGCGAGCGGGGCCGGGAGCGTTACGTGTGCATGGACCTGGGCCACTCGGCCGAGAACGTCTACCTCCAGGCCACGGCCCTGAAGATGGGGACGTGCGCCATCGGCGCCTTCACCGACCTCAAGCTGAGGCTCGTGACGCACATGACCCGTGAGGAAGCCCCCCTCTACGTGATGCCGGTGGGAAAAACAGCCGAATAGGTGTACAATGGGGGGCGGAAGGCCGACCCGGCCCCGTCCCCCGCGAGGAAGGCCGGCCCGCCCAAGACACTGGAGGCACTCGTCATGGCGATTTCCCTCACGCTCGCGCTGCAGCCCGACTCGTTGGCCCTCTGCCGGCTCCCGCCCTCGACCCCCATCCCCGACTGGGTCCCCGCGAGCGGTTTCCTCTCCCTCACCCGCACGAAGGACGAACTCTCCGTCGTCTGCCTCGCCGCGCAGGTCCCCGCGGCGGTCCAGCAGGACTCGGGCTGGCGCGCCTTCAAGGTGGAGGGCCCCCTGGACCTGGCCATGACCGGGGTGCTCACCGCCCTCTCCCAGCCCATGGTCGACGCCGGCATCTCCCTGTTCGTCATCTCCACCTTCGACACGGACTACGTCCTGGTCCGCACCCAGGACATCGACCGGGCGTCCAAGGCCTGGGAACAGGCCGGCCACCGCGTCAACATCCTCCTCTCCCCGCCGAAGCGGAAGCGGTAGAGGAAGACGGCTTGGCGGGCCCCAGCCGAACGTCACCCCGCGAAGGCCCGGGCGACGTTCTCGCGTCGCCCATCCCGCGGCGTGCTTACTTCTTGATTTCCGAGATGCAGAGGTGGCAGTCCGCCAGGGCCTTCTTCCCCGCGGCATCCTCCAGAAGTACCAGCTTGTTGCGGGCCTTCATGAAGCCCATTTTGATCTGCTGCTGGAGATAGTAGGTCTTCCCCGCCTCCACCGAGATCACCAGGCAGCTTCGGTTTTCCGCCTGCGAGCAAAGGTAGTGCTCCCCCGGGTCCAGGGGGAAGAAGAAGTAGCACTTCCCCCGGTTGGCCCCGACCCAGGAGCCGTCCACCGCCAGCTTGGTCTGGATCCCGTGACCCATCATGGTCGGGCGGACCACGTAGACCATCGCTTTTCCAGGGGGAGGTTCAGGGGTCGGGTGCTGCTTCTTGTCCGTGGTGGTCCTGAAGTCCACCTCGGCGGTTCCGCAGGCCTTGGCCTCCAGCGCTTTCTGGGCTTCCTTGTCCTCCGTCTCGCCCGACGCGGCCGGGGTGCTCCTGGCGGGCGGGTCCGCGGGCGCCGCCGCACCGAGAAGAGAAAGGAACATCCAAACCAGTCCCGCCGCAAGGATTCCACTGACCATGCTTCGCATCGTACCCTCCTTAACAGAGTTCGCAGGACACCCACTCGATCCGAACGAACGGGTGTCCTGGTTCCGGAGCTATTTCATCCCCGGCCGGCCTTTCCCCGCCGATCCTTCCCGCATGGCATCCAGCAGGTCCTTCAGGACCGGACGACGGTCATCCCGCCGCCACGCGGCGGCAAAGCGGATCGGCTCGAGGTTTTCCCGGACCTGGACCAGGACCGTATGGGGATGGGGCAGGCTGACGACGTCCGACGGCATCAGGCAGACCCCTGCCCCGGAGCCCACCATGGCCAGCACTTCCACCAGGCTGTTGGCCCTGGCGGACAACTCCGGCCGAAACCCGGCCTGCCGGCAGGCGTTGAGGAGGGCCAGGCTCCTTCCGGGGAAGCTCTCCTCGTTGTAACCGATGAACGTCTCGGTCGCCAGGTCCTTCAGGCTGATCTCTTTCTCCGCCGCCAATCGATGCGATTCGGGGATGACCGCCTGGAGGTCCATTTCGTAAAGGATGGCCAGGTCGAATTCGACCTCCACGGCATCGCAGGGATTCCCGATGAGGGCGATATCGATCTGGTGTTTCCGCAACGCCTTAACCTGTTCCGCCGGCGACAGCTCGTGAATCAGGACGGTGACCTCCGGCCTCCGGGCCCGAAAGGCACGCAGGGCATCGCCCAGGAAGGACCCCAGTGAAGACGCGATAAAACCGACTTTGAGCTGGGTGGCTGCCCCGGTTTCGCTCTTCACCGCCCGGGCCGCCTCTCCGGCCAGGTCCAGGATCCGCCGGGCGTACTCCAGCAGCTTCTCCCCCGCCGGCGTCAGGCGGAGCCCGAACGGCTCCCGGGTGAACAGCGCCGCACCCATCTCGTCTTCCAGATCGTGGATCAAACGGCTCATGGCGGGCTGGGACACGTAGAGCCGGCGGGACGCTCGGCTGATGTTGCGTTCCTCCGCCGCCGCGACGAAGTATCGAAGATGACGCAGTTCCATGGGGGAATGATATAACTTTTTTGCATATCAAGCAAAGGAAAAGAGTATTAGCCGGTTACACCGGTTCGACATCTAATGGCCCGAGAACGAATGCAATTTTCCGCGAAGGAGGACGACCATGAAAACCGAACTGCTCAACCCGCAAAACAGCGCCGTCATCTTCATCGACCATCAACCCCAGATGACGTTCGGCGTCGCCAGCATCGACCGGCAGACCCTTTTCAACAACGTGATCCTGCTGGCCAAGACGGCCCGGATCTTCAACGTGCCCACCATCCTGACCACCGTGGAAACCCGGAGCTTCTCGGGCCCCATGTGGCCGCAGCTGCTGGACCTCTTCCCCGACCAGGAGCCCATCGAACGGAGCTCGATGAACTCCTGGGAAGACGGGAAGTTCGTCGCCGCCGTCCAGACCACCGGCCGGAAGAAGCTCGTCATGGCCGCCCTGTGGACCGAGGTCTGCCTGGCCTTCCCCGCCCTGGAAGCCCTCCAGGCCGGCTACGAGGTCTACGCGGTCGAGGACGCCTCGGGAGGCACCAGCCTGACCGCCCACAACGCCGCCATGCGCCGTCTCGAGCAGGCCGGGGTGGTGCCGGTCACCTCCCTCCAGGTGCTGCTGGAGTACCAGCGAGACTGGGCCCGCAAGGAGACCTATGCCGACGTCATCGCCGCCGTGAAGGAACACTGCGGCGCTTACGGCCAGGGGGTGGAATACGCCTACACCATGGTGCACGGCGCGCCGCCCAGCCGGGGCGGCAACCGGCACTGAGCCGGTTGACGAGCGCAACCGGCCAACCCCCGCCGACGAGGAGGACACCCATGAACAAGCCCGACGTGATTCTTCACAACGGCAGGATCACGACCCTGGATCCGGCTTCGCCCGAGGTCTCGGCCCTCTCCGTGAGGGCGGGCCGCATCGTGGCCGTCGGCGGGGGGGAGTTGCTCCGTGAGGCCGGGGAATCGACCCTGAGAGTCGATCTGCATCGGCGGCGGGTCATCCCCGGCCTCAACGACTCCCACATCCACGTCATCCGCGGCGGCCTGAATTTCAACCTTGAGCTGCGTTGGGACGGCGTGCCGTCCCTGGCCCAGGCGTTGCGCATGCTCAGGGAGCAGGCCCTCCGGACCCCGCCGCCCCAGTGGGTGCGCGTGGTGGGAGGGTGGTCCGAGTTCCAGTTCGCCGAAAAGCGCCTGCCCACGCTGGAGGAGATCAACGCCGCCGCCCCCGACACGCCCGTTTTCGTCCTTCACCTCTACGACCGGGCCCTCCTGAACCAGGCGGCCCTGCGGGCGCTGGGCTACAACCGGGAAACCCCCGACCCGCCCGGCGGACACATCGAGCGGGACCGGTACGGCCGCCCGACGGGGCTCCTCGTCGCCCGGCCGAATGCCCTGATCCTGTACGCCAGCCTGGCGAAGGGCCCCCGGCTGGGGTTCGACGACCAGGTCAATTCCACCCGCCTGTTCATGCGGGAGTTGAACCGGCTGGGGATCACCAGTTGCATCGACGCCGGCGGCGGCTTCCAGAACTATCCCGACGATTACCGGGTCATCGAGCACCTGTCCGGGAAAAACGAACTGACGCTGCGGGTCGCCTACAACCTCTTCACCCAGCGCCCCCGGGAGGAGTTCGACGACTTCTCCCGGTGGATGGGCCTCACCCGCCCCGGCCACGGGGACGACTTCTACAAGATGAACGGGGCCGGGGAGATGCTGGTCTTCTCGGCCGCCGACTTCGAGGACTTCCTGGAGCCGCGGCCGGACCTCCCGCCGGTCATGGAAGCGGAACTCCGGAAAGTGGTCGGCCTGCTCGTCGGGGGACGCTGGCCTTTCCGTCTCCACGCCACCTACGACGAATCCATCACCCGGTTCCTCGACGTGTTCGAGGAGATCGACCGCGAGATCCCCTTCCGGGGCCTGCGCTGGTTTTTCGACCATGCGGAGACCATCTCGGAGCGGAGCCTGGAGCGGGTCCGGAACCTGGGCGGCGGCATCGCCGTCCAGGACCGGATGGCTTTCCAGGGGGAGTACTTCGTGGATCGCTACGGCGAGGCCAGGGCGAAATCCACCCCGCCCCTTCGCCGGATGCTGGACATGGGCATACCGGTCGGAGCGGGAACCGACGCCACCCGGGTGTCGAGCTACAATCCCTGGGTGTCCCTGTTCTGGCTGGTCAGCGGACGCACCGTCGGCGGTCTGGGGTTGTACGACGAGCGCAACCGCCTGGACCGGACGGAAGCGCTCCGGTGCTACACCGAGGGTAGCGCGTGGTTCTCCGGCGACGAGGGGGCCAAGGGGAGGATCGCGGTGGGCCGGTTGGCCGACGTGGCCGTCCTGTCCGCGGATTACTTCGCCGTCCCCGAGGAGGAGATCAAGGGGATCGAATCGGTTCTGACGATGGTGGACGGCAACGTGGTTCACGGGAGCGGCGAGTTCGCGAACCTGGCGCCCCCCCTCCCGCCGGCGAGCCCCGACTGGTCGCCGGTTGCGGCGTACGGCGCTCCGTCCTTCGGCAGCCCGCCGGCCTCCGGTGGCTGCCGGGCCATCCCCCTGGCCCTCGGTTCGGGCGACCCCTTGCATCGGCACACCCGTTCCATCGGCGGGATGACGGGGTGGGGGCTCGGCTGCACCTGTGCCGCGTTCTGAACGGGAGCCCACAACCGCCCCGGGGCGGGCACCCCGCTTCATCCTGCCCAAAGTGAAAACCGGTCCAGGACATCTGGTCAGGTCTTGATAAGGCATTTCAATAGGATCCGAGCATGGGTTCGCAGGACACCCAAGCCGGGAGATGAATGGGTGTCCTCTAAACAGGTGGGACCCCGGAGGGGTCACCCTCGAGTAGCCCCGGGCGCCGCGCCCGGGGTTCGGGAATGGGGGCAGACGACCCGACCCCGACGGGGTCACCCCTTCCTGCGGGGTAGCCGGTGTCGAAATGCGGCCGGGTCCCGAAGGGGAAAACCCGAACACCGGATCGGGACCCGGCGACCTTCGACCCTTCCAGGGTCGATCCCCCTTGAAAACCATCGTTTTCCGTGGGTGCGGCACCCACGGCTACTCACGGTCGTTCCCTGCGGGAACGCGTTCCTCCCCGGCCGGCCACGGTAACCTGGTCGGTGTCGGGGTCCATAGTGCCAGATACTATCCAAACCAAACCGAATCAATCGGACATAACTTCTCTGCGCGCAACTCCAACAAAGTCAACCAGACATCGATCGCAGGACACCCACTCGAGCCGAATCTTCACGACACCCAGTATAACCAGCGCCTCGAATTCCATGGATTATGATAATGTTATCTTGTTTGTCTTCGTGATCCTTGCATTCGCTGTGGCAATGGAGGAGCAAGCATGAACCGGGGGGCGGATCGGGTCGGGCGGCTGCGCACCGGCACGTGCAGCTGGAAGTACGCGGCGTGGGAAGGCATCGTCTACCAACCGGGCGACCGGGCGAACTACCTGGCCGCTTACGCCCGGTGCTACGACACCGTGGAGGTGGACCAGTGGTTCTGGTCGCTCCACGGCCCCGACGCCCTGTCGCTCCCGAATCCCCGGGACGTGGAAACCTACGCCGGCTCGGTCCCGGACGATTTCCGCTTCACGGTCAAGGTCCCCAACGCCGTCACCCTGACCCATCATTACCCCCGCGAGAAAAAGGGGCCGCTTCTCGAGAATCCCCACTTCCTCTCCCCTTCCCTGTTCGGCGAGTTCCTGGAGCGCCTCGCCCCCCTGCGCGGCAGGCTCGGCCCCCTCATGCTGCAGTTCGAGTACCTCAACCAGCGGAAAATGCCGTCCCGCGACGCCTTCTTCGAGCGGCTGGAAGCCTTTCTGGGCGGGTGCCCCGAAGGAATTCACTGCGCCGTCGAACTGCGGAACGCGAGCTGGCTGGTCCCGCCCTTCTTCGACCTGCTTCGGCGGACCGGCGCGGCCCCCGTGTTCCTGGAAGGCTACTGGATGCCGCCGGTGTGGGAGGTCCTGGAAGCACACGGCGACCGGGTCGGCCCCGTCGCCGTCGTCCGGCTGCACGGCCCGGACCGGCAGGGGATCGAGGAGCGCACCGGCAAGCAGTGGGATGCCGTCCGGGAACCGAAGGACGCCCACCTCCCCCGCGTCGCGGACGCCGTCCGCGGCCTGCTGGCCCGGGGCACCGACGTCTACCTCAACGTCAACAACCACTACGAGGGCTGCGCCCCCCTTACCCTAGAGCGTCTCCAACCCCTCCTGAACAGCCCGGACCATCCTTGATAGAGTCGTAAAAAGTCGGAGATTCAGCGTCAGTATCCGGCCGATCTCCGGCCTTTAGGGCCGGTGGATATTAGCCTGCAGGTGCTCTGACGGAGGCCGTGCTCCTGCAGGAACACCAGGGTGACAGGGTATTCGAGCGCCCCGGAGGCGGCGCAGGCAAAAGGTCCACGGGCCATCCTGCACCCTTCCGGGGTGCCATCGGGGATAACGGCGGCCTCACCGGCGGGAGCACCCCCTGCTGGGGCTGGGGGAGCACCCGCCGGCTAATCTCTGTTATCCCTGCGGGATAGGGAGAGGAAGAGTGCCAGGTACTATCTAAACCCCTTGCGCTCAATCAGTCATAATGACTTCGAAGGCAACTTCTTCAATATCAATCGCACATATCGTCAGGATCGCCAGGCAAACCCTGTCCGTGTGATTCGAGGAGGGACGACCCGGCCTCCGGGACCCGTCGTGGGGTCCGAGGGATTCGCTGTTGACAACCGACGAAGCAGGCCGGACAAAAAACGGGTGCGGCGGAACGCACCCGTGTCGTGTTCGAATCCGGTATCCAAAGCGGCGTCACGAAGCGTGCCGCCGCACCAAAATCAGAGCTTGCGCAGGGCCTCGGCGAAGGCGCTGAAGACCTGGTGGTCCGGGAAGACGCTCTCGAAGACGGCCGGGGCCACCGCGAGGCACGCCTCCGCGGGGAGGCAGTAGCGCATGGTGTGAAACTTCGCCCGGAACTCGGCGATCTCGGCGGCCCGGTCCTTCCCACGGACGATGACGTCGGCCATCAGGTCCGCCAGCTGCGCGAAGTCGCCGGCCTCCATGCCGAAGCGGGTCATCTCCGACACGCCCGTGCGGATCCCGCTGGGGTGGTAGAAGTTCTCGTCGTCGGGGAGCGCCTGGTAGTTGGTGACGACGTTGTTCTTCTCCAGCCGGGTGGCGATCTCCTTGCCGTCGCCGAAGGGCTTGACGCGGATCACCACCTGGTGGGTCCGGGTGAAGCCGTCGGCCTCGCCGCCCTCCACGGGGATCCCGGCGTCGTGACAGGCGCGGGCGAAGGCCCGGGCGTTCTCCACCACCTTGCGCTGGTACTCGGCCTTGAAGGCGTTCATCTCGAGGGTGGCCGCCAGCATGGCCAGCTGGGTGCCCAGGTGGTGGTTGCTGGTGGACCCGGGGAAGGCCCGGCCGTTGATTTCGGTCCAGAGTTTGCGGATGGGCGTCCCCTTGGGCAGGTTGCCGGCGATGACGCCGCGCTGGGGGCCGAAGAAGGTCTTGTGGGTGGAGCCCGTCACCACGTCGGCGCCCTCGGCGAGGGGGTCCTGGAAGTCGGGGCCGAGGATGCCCATGACGTGGGCGGCGTCGTACATGATCACCGGGCGGTAGCCGGGGGTGCCGTCCACGAAGGCCTTCAACTCCTTCACCGGCTCGGGGTGCAGGAACATGCTCTTGCCGAACACCACGAGCGGCGGGCGGTTCCGGTCCAGCAGCTCCAGCATCCGGGCCGTGTCGGTCTTGTAGGCGTTGGCGGGGTCCTTGGGGAAGTTGACGGGGTCGCCGTCGGCGAAGTTGAAGAGGGCGCCGAAGGGCTGGGCGCTGAGGTGGCCGCCGGCGTTGAGCTCGTTGTTCATGACGGTGGCCATCCGGCCCTTCTCCGTCAGCCGGCCGAAGCCTTCCGGGCCCGACGCCAGGAACTTGATCATGGCCTTGAAGACGATCTCGTTGGCCATCTGCCCGCTGATGGCGCGGGTCTCCACCTCGCCGGCGCCGATGTAGACGCCGAAGGCCTTCTTGAGCTGCTCTTCCACCTCGAAGATGAAGTCGGTGGCCTGGTAGTAGTAGACCTGGTCGCCCTTGAGCGCCCCGGTGCCCGCCAGGGCCTCCACCTCGCGCTTGAGCGCCGTCTTGTGCTCGGCGTAGCGCCCGGAGGGGTCGCTGATCTCGAACAGCTTCACCAGCAGCGACGGCGTGTTCTCCGAGGGGATCAGGTTGAAGCAGCGCCGCTGCCGCCACAGGTTGTTCTCGACGACCTTTGCGGTCAGTTCCCGGAAGGTCTGTTCCAACGCGCGCATGGTGCCTCCTTGGTCCGGCGTCCGCGACCCGGTGCGGCAGGGTTCCCGCCCCGGCGAAGCCCGCCTTGATTTGACCGGGAGCCGGCGCGGCGTTCCGCTTCCGACCTGGATCCCTGGTTTCCCCGGCAACCCGGTGTCGGGACACTATAAGCCATCCGCCGGACTTTCGCAAGCCCCCCGCGCGTCACTGCCACCGGCGGGCTTCGGGGTCCCACAGCCAGATGCGGACCCTCCCCGCGATGGCCACCGTCAACGCCACGTGATCGCCCTGGTCGTTGGCCAGGTAGATGCTGCCCGGGCTGGCCCAGTGCCCGTCCGGCCCCACCACGAGGGTGTGGCCGGTGAAGGTGACGCTGTCGGAAGGCGGGCGCCTCGGGTCGGAGGGGGGGCCGAGCACGTCGCCGGCGTCGAAGCGGACCTGCTCCGGGAGCGGCGTGGGCGGGTGCACCGTCTCGCCCGCGTCGATCCGGCCGTTGGCGTTGGTGTCCTCCTGCAGCACGTAACGGTGGCCGGCGGTGTCGAACAGCACCCGGAAGTAGCAGTTGCGCGCCACCGCCAGGAAGCGCGCCCGCATGATGTCGGCCCGGATCACCTCCGCCGCGCTGTCGAGCCGGCAGAAGCGGATGTGCCGGATCAGGCAGGGGATGGCCATGCAGGCCACCAGCCCCAGGATCACCACGACGAGGGTGGACTCGACCAGCGAGAAACCGTGGGGGAAACACCGCTTTTTCATGACCGCCTCCTTTGAAAACAGACTCACCCTTAACAACGTTTTCGCCGGAAAAAATCCGATGGAAAATGCGAAAAAAATGAGACGGTTTGAAAAAATGCTTGATGACAACCCGCCTAAGTTGGTGTAAATTGAAAAAACAAGTCAGGGAACACCGGACTGGCGGAGTTGACAAAAGATGGCCAAGGATGAAATTGTTGTCGCGGGATTGACCCACCAGGGGATGGTCCGCAAGGATAACCAGGACAGCTATGGTTCCGTCGTGCCCGAAAAGCCGGAAATCCTGGACCAGCGGGGCCGCCTGTTCATCGTGGCAGACGGGCTCGGGGGGCACCGGGGCGGGCAGGTCGCCAGCCGCATGGCCGTTGACATCATCCGGAACATCTACTACTCCACCGAGCAGAAACCGATCTACCCCGCCCTGCTGAAGGCCCTCGAAACGGCCAACAGCGGGATCTTCGAATCCAGTTCCAAGAACGAGGACCTCCAGGGGATGGCCACCACCTGCACCGTCCTGGTGGTCAAGGGCTCCAACCTCTACATGGCCCACGTGGGCGACAGCCGCGCCTACCTGGTCCGCGACGGCGCCATCAAGCAGCTCTCCACCGACCACACCCTCGTGGAGGAGATGGTCCACAGCGGCATCATCAACGAGGAGGAGGCGCGCAGCCACCCCGACAGCCACATCCTGACCCGCAGCCTCGGGATCCTCCCCTCCGTCGAGGTGGACATCCTGGAGCCGCCGCTCCAGCTGCTGCCCGGCGACCTCCTCATGCAGTGCTCGGACGGCCTGACCACGTACCTGGAATCCGACGAGATCCTCAAGGTCATGCTCGAAAACAGCCCCGAGCAGGCGTGCAGGGTCTTCATCGAAACCGCCAACGAACGCGGCGGGCGCGACAACATCACCACCCAGATCGTCCAGGTGGTGTCGTGCGTGCAGGAAGCCCCCACCCTGCTGGAGGACACCCAGCCGCTCTTCGGCCACACCGACAAGATCCTGGGCAAGACGGCCCCCGTCAAGTTCGACGAGCCGGCTTCCAGCGAGGGGCAGACCCGCTCGGAGATCGCCTGGGCCGGCCTGTTCTACATCCTCTACATTATCGGCCTGCTGGCCTACTTCTACTACGTCTACAAGAGCTGACCCCCCGAAGTGGCGCCGGCTTCAGCCGGCGCGAGACCATCCGGACCTCCCCGATCGCGGCAAAAAGTGGACACCCACTGTTTCGGACCGGATCTCGACCCCTGTCCGGAAAGTGGGTGTCCCTGATCTGAGCCCCGGTTGAGTCGGATCGCTTGATCCCGGGAACCGCCGCCGGATCCCCTACTCCATCCCCGCCAGGTATTCGGCGACGCCCTCCGCCGTGGCTTTCATGGCCTTGTCGCCCTTGCGCCAGTTCGCCGGGCAGACCTCGCCGTGGGCCTCGTAGTGCTGCAGGGCGTCCAGGACGCGGAGGGCCTCGTCGACGCTTCGCCCCAGCGGCAGGTCGTTGACCACCTGGTGGCGGACGATCCCCTCCCGGTCGATCAGGAAGAGGCCTCGGAGGGCCACCGACTCGTCGAAGAGGACGTCGTAGGCGCGGGCGATGTTCTTGGTGAGGTCCGCCACCATGGGGAACTCCACCGATCCGAGCCCCCCCTGGTTGCGGGGGGTGTTCTTCCACGCCCAGTGCGTGAACTCGGAGTCCACCGAGACGCCGATGATCTCGCAGTTCCGCTGTTTGAACTCGGCGAGCCGCTTGTCGAAGGCGATGATCTCGGAGGGGCAGACGAAGGTGAAGTCGAGGGGGTAGAAAAAGAGGAGGACGTTTCGGCCGCGGTAGGCGGACAGGGTGAGGTCGCCGAAGGAGTTGTCCGGCATCACGGCCTTGGCGGTGAAATCGGGGGCAGGTCGGGTCACGAGCATGATGATGAGCCTCCTGGGAAAAAATTAGAGCCATTCCGGCGGATCGGGGCCCGGCGGCGGGCCCGGACGCGGTCTGTCTCCCTGCCGTTTCCCCGCGCCTCCGGGGGTTCCCGACCGGGTGGTTCCCCGCCGTCCGTACACGCCGCACGCGGACCGCGCAACGCCTCGGGGGAATTGGAATCCCCGGAGGGAAAAAAGATTCGGGCCGGTTACGGGAGAGGTGCAATCCGGGCCGACCTGGGGTACAATGTCGCCCGATGTCCCGGTCCGATCGCCCGAAAGGAGGATGAACGCGTGAGGTTCCTGATCTGGCTGCTGGCCCGAACCCTGCTCCGTCTCCGTTACCGGATCACGATGCACGGGGTTGCGGAAGCGTCCGCACGGGGAAAGACCGGGATCCTCTTCCTGCCCAACCACCCCGCCCTGGTGGACCCGCTGATCGTGCGCGTGATGCTCCACTACCCATTCGATCCCTGCGTGCTGGCGGACCGGGACCGGGTGGACCACCCCCTGCTTCGCGGGGTGATGCGGACGGCCGGCGTCATCGCCCTCCCGGACCCCGCGGTGGGGGGCGAAGCCAGCCGCCTTGCGGTGGAGGCGGCTATCCAGGCGTGCGTGGACGGCCTGAAAAACGGGCGGAACGTGGTGGTCTACCCCTCGGGCCGCACGTACCGCGCGCGGTTCGAGGACATTCGAGGCAACAGCGCCGTGGAGACGATCCTGGAGAAGGTCCCCGAGGCCCGCATCGTCCTGGTCCGGACCCGGGGGCTGTGGGGGAGCCGCTTCGGCCGGGCGCCCCGGGGGAAGCCCAACGTGCCCCGCGTGCTCCGGCAGTGCCTGTGGGACGTCCTGCGAAGCGGGGTCTTCTTCGTCCCCAAGCGAAAAGTGACCCTCGAGCTGCACGACCCGCCCGATTTCCCCCGTTCCGCGGGGCGTTCGGCGATGAACCGTTACCTGGAGGCCTTCTACAACCAGGACGCCCCCCCCAACACTTACGTGCCGCGGTCGGTCTGGGAGCGGGGCGGGACCCGCGTCCTCCCCGAACCCGACGTCGAGGCCGCCGCCACCGACGACGGCGACGTCCCGCCCAGCACCCGCCGCCTCGTGATGGAAAAACTGGCGGAGAAGACGGGGGCGCGGTCTATCCGGCCGGAAGACGAACTGGGGCGCGACCTCGGGATGGACAGCCTGGCCACCGCCGAAATCGCCGCCTGGGCGGTCCAGGAGTTCGGGGTGCCGACCCCCGACGTGGAGGCGATGGCCACGGTGAACGACCTGCTCCTCGCGGCCGCGGGCCAGGGCCCGTCGTCTCACAGGCCGCAGCTCAAACCCGTGCCGTCCGCGTGGTTCCGGGCGGTGCCCGAGCCCATCGCCCTGGCCGAGGGCCGGACCCTCACGGAGGCTTTCCTCCGGCTGGCCGTCCGCCGGCCGGCTTTTCCCGTGATGTCGGACCAGACCTCCGGGGTCCGGACCTACCGGGGCCTGGTGACGGCCTGTCTCGCCCTGCGGCCCGCCCTCGAGGCCATGGAGGGGAACTGCCTCGGGATCATGCTCCCGGCCTCTGTGGGGGCCTCCGTGACCTTCCTGGCCGTCCACTTCGCGGGGAAGACCCCGGTCATGGTGAACTGGACCGTGGGCGAGGGCCCCATGAAGCACTCCCTGGACCGGCTCGAGGTGAAGCGGGTCCTCACCTCCCGCCGCCTCGTCCAGGTCCTGGCCGGGCGCGGGATCACCCTGGACGGCCTGGCGGGGCGGCTGGTCTACCTCGAGGACCTGGGGAAGGCGATTTCCCTCCCGCGCAAGCTGGCCGCCGCCCTCACGGCCCGGTTCCGGCCGGGAGCGCTCCGGAAGAACCCGGTGGGGGAGACGGCGGTGGTTCTGTTCACGAGCGGGTCCGAAAGCCTTCCCAAGGCGGTCCCCCTCTCCCACGCCAACATCCTGACCAATATCGCGGACCAGCTGGAAGTCATCCGGCTCAGCCCGGGGGACCGCATGCTGGGCTTCCTTCCCCCCTTCCACTCCTTCGGGCTGACCTGCACGGTGGTCCTGCCCCTGTGCTCCGGGCTCCAGGTGGCTTACCACACGAACCCCACCGAGGGGGAGCTGCTGGCGCGAATGGTGGAAGCCTACCACTCCACGCTGCTGGTGGGGACACCCACTTTTCTCAAGGGGATTCTCCAGGCCGCCCGGGGCACTCAACTCGAGACCCTCAGGACCGCCGTCACCGGGGCGGAGAAGTTCCCCGACGCCCTCTTCGACGAGGTCGCCCGCCGCTGCCCGAAGCTGAAGGTGGTGGAGGGGTACGGCATCACGGAGTGCTCCCCGGTGGTCTCCGGCAACGACAAGGACGCCCCGCGCCGGGGCAGCATCGGCCGGCTCCTCCGGACCTTCGAGCACGCCGTCGTCCACCCCGAGACGGGGGAGCGCGTGGCGACCGGCGGGCGGGGGCTTCTTCTCCTCCGCGGGCCGGCCGTCTTCTCCGGCTACCTCAACCACGACGGGCCCCAGCCTTTCGTGGAATTCGAGGGGAAAACGTGGTACCCCACGGGGGACCTGGTGGTGGAGGATGCCGATGGGGTCCTGACCTTCGCCGGGCGGGTGAAGCGTTTCGTGAAGCTGGGCGGGGAGATGATCTCCCTGCCCGCGGTGGAGGAGGCGCTCGCCGCGCGGTTCACGCCGCCCGACGCCGAGGGGCCCGCCGTAGCCGTGGAGGCCCTGTCCGCCGACGTCCAGCCGGAGCTGGTCCTCTTCACCACGCTGGACCTGGAGCGGGAGGACGCCAACCGGGCGCTGCGCGACGCGGGCTTGTCCCCCCTCCACTTCGTCCGCCGGGTGGTGAAGGTGGAGTCCATCCCGGTCCTCGGGACGGGGAAAACGAATTACCGAGCGCTGAAGGGAATGGTGTGAAGAGTACAGAATTCAGAATTCTTCCCGGAGGTTCCCATGAAAGACCTCGTCATGAAAATCCTGCCCGTCGTGGTGGGCCTTGCCCTCGGCTTCATGCTCTTCGAGGGGCAGTCCCTCTTCAGCGGGCTCGGGGCGGCGGGAATCTGGGTGCTGGTCGGGGTGCTGCTGGGGGTGTTCGTCGCCTTCGTGGGCTTCCTTTGCCTCCAGGCCCTGCCGAAGGCCGTCGACCTGAAACCGGCCGGCATCGACCCCGGCGACCCCAAAATGGCCGACTGGATCTGCCGGTGCCGCGCCCTGGGGTTTCGGGAAGCGGGGCCCCTGTACCGGGTGGAGATTAACCCTCCCGCCCTGCTGCAGAGCCTCGTCCACGGCACGGAGCCCGTCTACGCCGCCATTTTCAGGACAGGGACCCTCCCGGCCGTCGTGGGGATCGATTTCGTCTCCATCCTGGACGGGGACCGGGGCGGCCTGACCACCAACCCCGACCGCCGGGGCGGCACCCTGCCCGGCGACGTCGGTTCCCTGCGGCAGCTGCTTCCCGGCGCGGAGGTCGAGGCCCTCTTCCAGTCCCACCTGCAAGGCGTGGCCTACCTGGCCTCCCGGGGGCTGCCGTGCCGCCCGGTGTCGGCGGAGCGCTTCCCCGCCGACCTCCGCCTGGGCATCGAACGCCAGCGCCGTGCCTACCTGGCCAACCCGGTGAAAAACACCCTGATCGCCATCTTCCGCGCCGTGACCCTCCAGTCGCCGTACGTCGGCCCCATCCAGAACCAGAAGGAGGCGGAACGGCAGATCCGGGCCCTCCTCTCCGGCGTGCGGCCCTGAGCGGCGACCGCGTATCCGTCCCGGAAGAAGGGATTTCGACCACGAAATACACAAAACCACGAACAGGCTCGAGCAGCCGTAGCGGATGAACGGCCTGCGAGTTCTCCGCCATGGGAGTGCAATTTGCAGCCTGCGGCCGCTCGCCGAGTCGCCAGGACGCATAGCCTCGCAAAGGAGCCCAAAGGATCATCCGGCTTCTCTTTGCGAAAATTGATGAGCCCGCAAAAAGTCGCGAACGGGGGATTTCCCGCGAATAACACGAAGATACGCGAATTTATAACACGAATAATATCTATTGATTATTGATTTCTGATTCGCGTTCATTCGCGTGATTCGCGGGCAAAATAGGACTTTTTTACGGGGTCGCCAAAATGGGAGCCCTGGCGGCTTTGCGCGGGGGCTTTTCAATGCCTTCGGATCGCCATCAGTGTCAGGTCGTCGGGTTTGGGTGTCCCGCGCAGGAACGCGCGGAGGTCCGCGGCAAACGCATCGACCCAGGCCACCGCGGACAGGCCCCTGCACTCCCCGGCCAGGCGTGCGACCCGCTCCGTCCCGTAATCCTCTCCGTCGTGACTGGCCTCTGGAAGACCGTCGGTGAAGAGGAACAGGGTGTCCCCGGGACCCAGGGTGTACCGCCGGGCCTCGTACTCGCTCTCGCAGAAGATGCCTACCGGCAGGCCCGTCGCCTCGACCGGCGTGACCCCGTCCGTCCGGGTCAGGAGCGGCGGGGGATGGCCGGCGTTGCAGATCTCGAGGGCGCCGTCCGGCGAGAGGATGCCGCAGACAAGGGTGGCGAAGCGGTTCGCGGAGACGCTCTGGCAGAAGAGCCGGTTGACGCGCGTGACCAGGTCTCCGAGCGGCATGCCGAAGGACGTCAGGCTGTGGAACATGGCATGCAGCTGGGACATGAGGAGGGAGGCGGCGATCCCCTTCCCCGAGACGTCCCCCACGATGAAGGTCAGCTTTCCGTCGCCGTCGGGTGAAACCAGGTAGTCGCAATAGTCCCCGCTGGTCGGGCCGGCCGGCTCGTAGTGGTAGTGGACCTCGAAGCCGCCGGACACGAGGCCGGGTTTCGGGAGGAGCTTCCCCTGGATGCAGGACGCCAGCTCCAGGTCCCTTTCCAGGGCCCGCTGCTGAGCGGAGGAGAGGTGCTCCAGGCAGAACCGGGTCAGCGGGTCCGCCGCCAGGAAGTCTTTTTCGATGCCCTCGTGGCACACCTCGCAAAGGCCGAAACTCCCCTCGTCCAGGCGCCGCAGTGCACAGTCCACCTCCGACAGGAGGTCCCGCAACCGCGCATTCGCACCGGGAACCCCCAGAACGCCCTCGATCCGCTGGCGGCGATCCAGCAGTTGCTGCCGGTAATACCCGGCCTCGGTGATGTCCACATCCACCTCCTTTTCGAGCGGAAAACCGGAGCGGTTGCCCCTGAACGGCTCCAACCGATCCGGGACACCCATCTTCTCCCGGGACAATCAGGGACGCTCTTCACTCTCCGTACCCGGTCCGGGCTGCCAATCCGGGACACCCCGCTTCCTCTCGACACCTCTGCGGGCGACAGGCTGGGTATCCGATTTCCCAATCGCCTCTCCCGGGCGTTTTGGTCAGTATATCCGTGCTGTTTCCGCCAAGGCAAGCAATTCTTCCGGGGTGTTGCGCGAGTCCGGGACCCGTGTTACTCTGGCGGACCGATGGCTGAGCACTCGGAGAGGAGTTCCCGGATGAACCCCTACGACGCCCCGAGGGAAAACCCCCTGGTCCTCGCCCCCATGGCGGAACTGACGCACGCCGCCTTCCGCACCCTCGTGGCGGGTTTGGGCGGGTGCGACGTCTTCTTCACCGAGATGCTCTCCGCCCGGAGCGTGGCGCGCTCCACCCAGCCGTCGCTCTTTCTCCGGCGTGCCCCGGAAGAGACCGACCTGGTCCACCAACTCGCCGGGGCCGACCCCGACCTCGTGGCCGAGGCCGCGGCGGTCCTCGACGGGCGGGGCGTCCGCCGCATCGACCTCAACATGGGGTGTTCGGCGCCCATGATGACCGGAAAAGGCGAAGGGGCAGCCCTCCTTGCGGACCCCGCCCGGGCGGAGGCGATGGTGCGGGCCGTTCGGCGGCGCTTTCCAGGGCACCTCAGCGTGAAGATGCGCCTGCCGGAGCCGGGGGGGGTGCCGGCCGTCGAGTTCGCCCTCCGGATCGAAGGCGCGGGCGCCCAGACGCTGGCCCTCCACCCCCGCTTTCCCTCGGACAAATTCAGGCGCCGGGCCCGGTGGGAGTGCATCCGGCAGCTGCGGGAAAAAGTGAGTGTCCCTGTCGTGGGGAACGGGGACATCGGCACCGCCGACGACATCCGCCGGATGTTTGCGCAGACGGGTTGCGCCGGGGTCATGGTGGGCCGGGGGGCGGCGGTCCGTCCCTGGGTCTTCGCCCAGGCGGCCGGGTTGAGGGAATCACCCCCAGATCCCCGGGGGGTCCTCGAGGACTTCATCTCCCGGCTGGAGCTTCATCTTCCGGCCGAGCGCCGCCTGAGCCGGCTAAAGATCTTCGTGAATTGGTTTTGCCGCTCTCTCGACTTCGGACACTCACTCTTTTCCGCCGTCCAGCCCGCCCCGACGCTTGACCGCGCCCGGGTGGGGATCGAGGCCTTCTTCCGGGCGATTGGAGCGCAGCCTCCCCCCCCGCCGGCCTGAACCCTGGCCCGAGAACCGGGGACCCGCCGTCCTCGGGCCAGACCGGGACAACGGGGGCGCCCGTGATGACGTTCCATGGTTCTCCGCCTTCCTCCCCGACCGACCGGCTTTCGGGCCGTGAAAAAGGGTGGGCCATGGCCGATGTCCGGTTGCAGTCGAGCCCTGAAATGCGTACACTTCTCTTTCGGCCGCGGGGCTGACCTTTCCGGAGGGTGGACGTGAACGGCGAAATCCTGGTTCTATGCTGGACCGCTCTGTGCATGGGTGTCCTGCACACCCTCGCGGGACCCGACCACTATCTGCCCTTCGTCATGCTGAGCCGGGCCCGCCGGTGGAGCCGGACCCGGCTCATCCTGGTCACCGCCGCCTGCGGTTTCGGGCACATTCTCTCGTCGGTCGCCCTCGGTCTCGCGGGAATCGCCGCCGGTGTGGCCATCGGTCGGCTGGAGGGGATCGAGTCGGTCCGCGGGGACCTGGCCAGCTGGCTGCTCCTCGGCTTCGGCCTGGCCTACGCGGCCTGGGGGATCCGAAGAGGGGCCCGTTCGCGGGAACACACCCACGAGCACCGCCACGCGGCAGGGGACACTCACTCTCACACCCACGATCACCTTCACGACGCGCACCTCCACCCCCACCCGACCGATGCCCGGGGGGAGGATCGAAAGCGCGTGACGGTGTGGGCCCTTTTCGTGATCTTCGTCCTGGGCCCCTGCGAACCGCTGATCCCGCTGGTGATGGTCCCGGCCTCTCACCACTCCTGGGGGGGGGTCGTCCTCGTCTCGTCGATTTTCGGGGTGGCGACGGTGGCGACCATGACCGTGGCGACGCTCCTGCTGGAGAGCGGCATCAAACGGTTGTCCACCCGCTGGATGGAGCGTTACATGCACGCCCTCGCGGGGGCGGTGATCGCCCTCTCCGGCGCCTCGATCCTTTTTCTCGGGCTCTGAGGAGCAATCTCTGACAGGAGCGGCAGTTCCTGGAGCGAGCACACCATGGATGCACAACCCCCGTTCAAAGTCTCGGCCATCCGGTTCCTCAACGCGCTTCCGCTGACGTGGATGCTGCTTCAGAAACCGGCCCCGGCCGGGCTGGAGGTCACCGAGAGCGTGCCCAGCGGGAATGCCGACGCCCTGGCGAGAGACCGGGCCGACGCCGCGCTCCTCCCGTCCATCGAGTACCCGCGAATCCCGGGCCTCGTGGTGCTGGACGGCGTCGCCATCACCTCCCCCGGCCCCGTGAAAAGCGTCCTTCTCGTCTCCCGCCGGGAACCGGGCGCCCTTCGGGACGTCGCCGTGACCACCCACTCCCGCACCTCCGCGGCCCTCCTGCGGATCCTCCTGCAAAGGGTGTACGGCAACGCCTGTCCTTTCCTGCCGTTCGACGATCCCGACGGGGTCCTCGAGCGGCACGACGGAATGCTCATCATCGGTGACCCGGCCATGACGGGGTGCTTCGACGGTTTTCAGGTTTTCGACCTGGCGTCGATGTGGAGCGCGTTCACGGGACTTCCCTTCGTGTTCGCCTTCTGGGCCTTGCAGGGGGACCTGGCGGGGAGCCCCCTGCCGGGCCTGCTGTACCGGTCCGCACAGGACGGGATCCGGCGGATCCCCGAAATCGCCCGGTCCGCCGCGCGGCGAACGGGCCTGCTAGAGGTGGAAATCCTGGGCTACCTTCGGGAAAACCTGAGCTATCGCCTGGGAGAGGCGGAGAAGGCGTCCCTGGCCCTGTTCTACCGACTCGCCCGCGAGGAGGGCCTGATCGAAGACGACCGGCCGCCGGCCTTCGTCCGGGTCAGCTGACCCTCACCCCGACGCCCCTTCGCCGGGCGTGTCATTTTCCCATCCCCGCCGGCCCATCTTCGGCTTGACGTGTCGGGGGCGCACCGTCGCCCCCCCGGTCGAGTCCCGGGCCGGTCCGCAACGGGCGGCGCGAAATGAGGTGCGGCCCCCGGTTGCCCGGGGGCCGCTTATCTTGAGGTAGGTTGATTTTCAGGATGTGATTGGGTGGTGGGCTGCTTACGCAGTTGTGTTTTTCGGTGGGTCACTTTTCGTGGGTAGGTTGGAATCCTTGTTTTCGGAAGGAGCCGGGCTCGGCGAAGGGGAGTTCTTGCGGGCGTAATCGGTGATGTACCAACCACTTCCCTTGAACTGGAACGCCGGGGCCGAGAGCAGCCGCTCCACGCGCCCCCCGCAGCCGGGGCACACGCTGAGCGGATCATCCGACATCTTCTGGATCTGCTCGAAGTTGCCGCACACGTTGCAACGGTATTCGTAGATCGGCATGTGGCACCTCCTTCCTGCAAAATAACGCGTCAGAATAACGGATGCCGTCCCGGTTGTCAAGACTTATTTTTCACATCCCCGAAAAAGGGCGGTCCCCTCCGGGCAATGGCTCAAACACGGGCTTTGCACGCATTTTCCCCTTCACCTCCGGGGTCTTTGCGCGTCCGCCCTTCTGCACCCCCGGGAAAAACTACTCCCCGGTGAACACGGGGCGGCGCTTCTCGTGAAAGGCCCGGAGCCCCTCCTCGTAGTCCTTGCTGTCGTAAACCTGCCGGCGCAGCCCCTGGATGCGCTCGAACATGATGGGGGTCAGCGGGTGCGCGCTCGCCAGGAGCCGGACCTGCTCCTTCATGGAAGCGATGCTCAGCGGGCTGTTCTGGGTGATGTGCGCGGCCAGCCCGTAGGTGAACGGCTCGATCTCCTCCTCGGAGACCAGGTGGTTGAGGATCGCCACCTGGAGGGCCTTCTCCGCCGAAACGGGCCGGGCGGTGAACAGCATCTCCTTGACCATGTTCACCCCGAGGATGTTGACGAAGTGCAGGATGCCGGACACGTTGTAGGGGATGCTCATCCGTGCCGGCGTCATGGTGAAGGTGGTGGTGGGGCACCCCACCAGGATGTCGCAGCTCATCGCGACGTCGCAGGCGCCGCCCCAGACCCCCCCCTCGATCAGGGCGATGACGGGCATGGGGCTGTACTGGATGGCCCGGATGAGGTTGAGCAGGGGGTCGTTGTAGGACAGCGGGTCACGGCCCGGCTTGGGAAGCTCGTTGACGTCGTGCCCGGCAGACCAGGTCGTCGCGCCGCGGGGAGCGCGCAGGACCACCACGCGGGCCTTGAGCGCCCTGAATTCCTCCAGGGCCGCCATGATCGCCTCGGACATGGCCCGGCTGAGGGCATTGCGTTTTTCAGGGTTGTTCAGGGTGATGGTGGCGATGTAGCCGCTCAGGTCTTTGTGGATGTTCGGCACCGAAACCTCCTGCTGGGTTTTGCGTCCAGGGCGTCCCCGGTGATCAATCACCGCGGGGAAACACCCAACACGCTGGACGCAGGGGATTCTACCCGTAACGGCTCCGGGCGGCAAGGCAAAAGGCGTTCGGCCGGTCGGCCGTGATCGGAGACACCTCCTCCCTGTGCCTCCGTGCCTTTGTGCGAGGGCATCAAGCTTCAATACCGTCCCTTGTGTCTTTTGGGTCCTTTGGGTCCTTTCGTCCTTAACGCGGGTTCCCCGTCAGAACAAAAGGAGACCAGAAAAAGGGGTGGGCGTACGAGGGGGCCTTCGAGGGGGTCTGCGGGTTGCCGGACCCGCCGGCCGACCCAAGGACCCCGCGCCGGAAGGCGGCCGGGCCCGGGGCCGCCCCCCGCATCAGGGCCAACTGGGCTTGGCGGAGCGCTTCGGCTTTGCCCCAGTCCGGGGCGGTCGCCCAGATGCGATAGAATTCCCGCATCAGGACCGCGGTACTGACATCCTCAACCGGCCACAGCGAGGCCAGGACCGCTCTTGCCCCCAGCTGCCGGGCCAGGGCCCCGAAACCCTCGATCTCCTGCCCGTAAGCCCCCTCCCCGCCCATGGCCGTGTTGCACGCGGAAAGCACCAGCAACTCGACCCCGTCGAAGACATCCTCGAGGCCCTTCAGATCCGCCAGGGTCAGGCGCCCCCCGTCCCCCAGCAGAAGATAGGAGTTTTCCTCGTCCCCGGGGCCGAACTGGAAATGACTGGCCACGTGAAGCAGCTGAAACCCCTCCCGGCCCGCCTGCAGCAACGTTTCCCGAGTGAAGGATTGGTCCAGCCTGACGATCCCGGGGAGCACGCCCGGGGACGACGCGTCGCCCTCCACGCGGACGATGCCGCCCAGTTCGTCAACGACGCCCTCAAGGGCGGGCAGGTCCCCGTGCGCACGCGTCACCCCCAACCCGAGAACCCGCCGGCCTGCGCGTTCGTCGATCAGCGACTCCCGGACGGCGGGTGTGTACACGACGTTGCAGAACCGCTCGACGAGATAGCGCCGCCCGTCATGGAGGGCCGCCACGGGAAGGTAACGGAGCGCCCGGTCCAGCGACCAGAGCACAAGCCGGGCCCGGGTCTTCCGGAAGCAAGGCTCCAGTTGGGCCGCCAGGATGCGATACATCCCTTCCGCCGCCTTCCGCGGGTCCCGATCCAGCCGCTGGAGCGCCTCCCGGAACATCCGGACCTTCACGTCCAGTTCCCGCGCGCCGACCGGGGACACCGTCACCTCACGCGTCGCCGGCGTAACCGCGAGCGCCCAGCAGTTCCCCTCGGTCACCAGGACATAGACGGCCATCGCCCCGGCGCCGAGCCGTCGCAGATCCTCCCTGAGCCGCTCGGTGCCCGACGGCTTGAAGCGTTTCTCCCCGGGGCCTGCCGGGGGGGACAGCTTCCCCGCCAGGGACTTGCACGCTGCGAGAAGGGCTTCCTCGCGGGCCGGCCGCCCGGACTCGAGCTCGCGGAGCCGCTTCTCCTGTTCGGCCGACCGGTTTTTCCGGACCGCCAGGAGGGTCTCCTCGTGAAGGAGGGGTACAACGCCCGCGAGGGCTTCGCTCCACAGCCGATCGACGACGGTTTCGTCCGGCGTGAGGTCCGCTTTGCGGACCGGTCCGGGATCACCGGCCTTTCGCCCCGCCTTGCCGAGGAACTCCAGGTGCTCTTCCTCCTTCATGAGGTCCAGGACCTGCTGGGCTTCGGCCAGGCGGCCGCCGGACAGCAGAAGGGCCGCCAGGAAGCGGTAGACGTTCTCCTGGTTGCGGGCGAAGGATTTCCGGGTGTCCCGGTCCAGTCCTTCGAGACGGCCGCGGAGGTCCCCGACGACATTCACGGCCTTCTTCCCGAAATACGCCGCCATGCGCGGATTCGAGAGCTTCTTCCAGGCCCGTGCCAGCCGTTCGAGGGCCAGGGCCTCCCCGGGTCGGTTTCCGGTCGCGATCTCGAGAACCAGGGCGCGGACGAGATAACCGAGTGCGATTTCCGTTCTTCCGCTCAACATGTGCATCTGGCCGCAACCCTGGAGCGTCTGGGCCTGGCCCGGCACGTCGTGGATGCCTTTTCGGACGTCCAGGGCCTGCCCCATCCACTCGAGAGCCCCGGAGAAGTCCCCCTCCCGCCCCCGGGACATCCCGAGGTTATACAGGACGGACCCTTCCCCGTGACGGTTGCTCCTTTCCCGATGGATGCGGAGCGCCTGTTCGAGGTTCTCCCGGTTCCCCGCCTCATCCCCCGTTTCCGCCAGGATGCACCCGAGATTGACCAGGGAAATCGCCTCGTTGTCACGGTCGCCGGTGGCACGGCGGATCTCCAGGGCCTGGCGGTGGCACGCCAGGGCCTCGCGGCGGTCGCCCAGGAAGTCCTGGATGACGCCGAGATTGTTCAGGGCCATCGCTTCCGCGCCCCGATCGTTCAACTCCCGGAAGATCGAAAGGGACTCCCGGGTTTTTTCCAGGGCTTCCCGGTAGTCCCCCTGGGCCCGGAGAACCAGGCCGAGGTTCATCAGGGTGGCCGCCTCGCTCGAGCGATCCCCGAGGGACCGGTACAGCGGCAGGAGTTCCCTGAAGCGGGCGAGGGCCTTTTCCCGCTCCCCGATCCGGTTCCAGATATTGGCGACGTTCCCCAGCGTCCGGGCTTCGCCGGCCTTGTCCCCGGCGGCCCGCCAGAGGGGGAGGGCCTCCTCCAGGAGGGCCAGGGCCTGGGAGCGGTCACCCCGGAAGTAGAAAACCTCCGCCCGATCGCACAGGGCCTGTGCCTCCCCGGACCGGTCCCCCGCCTCGCGGGAAACGGCCAGGGCCTGATCGATCAGGGCCAGGGCCGCCTCGGGCATTCCGGAAGCCCGCTTCGCCTCGGCGGCCCGGCGCAGGGCCCTCGCCTCGCCGGCACGGTCCCCTGCTTCCCGCCAGATCACCAGGGCCTTTTCGAAGGCGTCCAGCGCCCGCTCCTTTTCAGCCGATGCCAGGAAGGCTCTCCCGGCCTTCTCGAGACACTCCGCCGATCGTCGGGGCTCGGGGATACGGTACCCCTCAGCCGCGGCCAGGAATTTCTCCGCGGCCTCCCGCAGCCGGGACCGCTTCAGGAGGTCCCGGGCCTCGCCGGCCAACCCGTCGGCGGCGGCGACCGGGTCCGGCTTGCCGGGGGCGGGGACGGCTCCGGGGGCGACCGGGCCCGGCGGGTTCGGAGGAGGGTCGCTCGCTGCGGCGGCAGACCTTGCGAAGGCCTCCGGGAAGGCCGCGGCCAGAACGGCGGCCAAGAGGAGCACCACCCGGTGGAAGCGGTCGAAGAACTGCCTTTTCATCGCACACCCCCGTGAGGCCTTCCCTCATTTTACCCCGGATGACGCGGGAAAAGGCAACCCTCATCCGGAGAAGAGACCAAAGATTGGCCTGAACGAGCCGGCAGGAGGGCGGGAGAATTCTCAAGCTCCCCCGATTGTGGGGTTTTTCACCGCCTTCCCGGCTCCGGGAAAGGACGAAAGGACCAAAAGGACATAAAAGACCAAAAGGACGGCACCGAGCCACCGCGTGCCGTCCGGGGCCCGGGGCCCCGCTGTCTCCCCGGGCGTCCTCGGAGCCCTTTGCGATCGCCTTGGCACTTCGGCCCTTCGCGTCCCTTCGGCCCTTCGCGTCCCTTTGGTCCTTTGCGTCCCTTTGGTCCTTTTCTTCTCCGGTGTTGCCGGGTAAACCGGGGGAGGTGTATACTCCGCGAGCGCAACCCGGGGGGGCCTCCCGGCTCCCCCGGGACCCCGCGAAAGCTTGAAGAGGAGCCTGCTGTGCCCCAACGACCCCGGATCGCCATCCCCCTGCGCCGCAACCTCGACGCCCCGAACGAGTACCTGTCGCCGGACTACGCCGAGGCCGTCCACGCCGCCGGCGGGGCGCCGTTCCACCTCCCCCTGATCCCCGACCCGGAGAGCGTCCGGCGCCTGCTGGACGGGGCCGAGGGGATCTGCCTCCCCGGGAGCAACAGCGACGTGGACCCGTCCCTCTACGGCGCCGAACGCCACCCGAAGCTGGGGCCCGTGCAGCCCCGGCGGGACGCCACCGACGCCCTTCTCCTCGCGGAGGCGGAGCGCCGGGGGTTGCCTCTCCTGGCCATCTGTTACGGTCTGCAGCGCCTGAACGTCTTCCGGGGGGGCGACCTCCACCAGGACCTCCGGTCGGCGGGGTACGAGCGTATCGATCACCGCGTCTTTCCCGGCGCCGGGCACGACGTCCGCCTGGACCTCTCCGCCTGGCCGCGCCCCCTGTGGGCGCTGCGGGAGGCCATCCGCGCCCTCGTCCCGCCGGGGGCGGGCGGGGAGTTCGTCTTCCGGGTCAACACCTCCCACCACCAGGCCGTCCGCACGCCGGCGCCGGGGGCGGCGGTCTTCGCCCAGGCGCCGGACAGCGTCATCGAGGGAATCGTCTTTCCCGGGGAGGGCCGTTTTCTGCTGGGCGTCCAGTGGCACCCCGAGCGCGACCCCGAATCGGGGCTCTCCCGGGCGATCTTCCGAAGTTTCGTGGAGGCCTGTGGGGCCTATCGCCCCTTGTAGCGGAGGTTCATCAGCTTCCAGGGCAGGTTGTCCAGGTTCTCGAAGGTGATGCCGTTGGGACCCAGTTCGATCCTGGCGGCGGGGAGCATGATGCCCTGGCCCTTGCCGTCGGGGCCGAGCTTGATCTCGATGAGGCCGAAGGGGTAGTCGAGCGAGCGGGTGCCGTGCCACAACTCGCCGAAGGCGATGCGCCGGTCCAGCAGGATGCGGTAGAGGGTGGACCCGTCCTCGGCGGTCTTCTTCGCGATGATCCCGACGGGCGAGCCCAGGCTGGCCCCGATCATGACCATCCCCTTCTCGAGCTTGGAGATGGCGTTCTCCAGCGCCTTCTGGCCGCCCTGCCTGAAGATCTCGGCGAACCTGGCCATCTCCTCAGGGGTGACGTACTCCTTCATGCAGATGGTCAGGGGCCGGGCGGGCGTCCGGAGCGCCGCCCCCTGTTCGATGACGGTCCCCTCGATGTAGTCGCACTTCTCCCCCGCAGCCGTAAAGACGGCGAAAGCCGCCAGGATCGCGAAAAACAGGGCCGTTCGGTTCAACAGGGTCTCTTTGCGCATGCTTGATCCTCCCGATTGGAATGTCGCTCAACAACGGATAACGCAATCCCATGGTAAAGACATTGCAGCCGGATGGCAAGGGATTTGGGGGCCCCGCGAAAACCCCTTGACATCCTTCGTCCCGTTGTGTTACAAAGTCGATCTTTTGAGAACGCGAAGCGGAGGAAAAAATGGCCAAACGTTGTGATATCTGTGGAAAAGGGCCCATGTTCGGGCACCGGGTCAGTCACGCCCACAACCTCACCAACCGGCGTTTCGACCCCAACCTGCACCCGGTGAAGGCCCAGGTCGGCGGCGACGTGAAGCGGTTGCGCGTCTGCACCCGCTGCATCCGGTCCAACAAGATCCAGAAGCCGTTCATCAGCACGCGGACCAGCTAGGTTTCCCGACTCTCGCCCTCCCTGAGGCTCTCGATCCTCTCCACCCCCTTCACGCTGCGAATCGAACGAATCGTCCGGAGGATCTTGTCCAACTGGGCACGGTCCTCCACGTCCAGCGTGACCATGAACACGCCCTCCTTCGAGTCCGTCGCCTGGGCCCGGAAATCCCGGATGTTGGCGTCCGTCTTCGAGATCCGGTTGGAGATGTCGGCAATCATCCCCTTGCGGTCCTCCGTGCGGATCTCCAGGGTGATGGTGTACTTCTCGTCCCTGGGCCGCTTGCCCCAGGAGACCTCCACCAGCTGCTCGGGCTCCGCCGCCAGCTTGGTCAGGTTCGCGCACCCCGCAAAGTGCACGATGATCCCGCGGCCCCGGGAGACGTAGCCCACGATCTCCTCGCCGGGGATGGGGTTGCAGCACCGCGCCCGCGAGACCAGGCTGTCCTCCATGCCGTGCACCACGAACTTGCCGGGGCCCCGCCGGAAGACGTCCCGGACGAAGTTCCGGATCCCGCCGGTCACCCCCGCCGCCTCCTTTTCCGCTTCGTCGGGCTTGAGGAGGTCCTCCACGAACTTCCGGGGCGACAGCCGGCCGAACCCGATGCCCGAGAGCAGCTTTTCCCAACCATCGACGCCCGTCTCGCCCAGGCACCCGGGCAGGTCCGGGTGTTCCTGGATCTGCCGGAGCGTCTTGTGCAGCCGGAACACCTCCTTTTCCAGGAGTTTTCGCCCCAATTCCACGGACTCCCGCTCGGCGTTCCGCTTCAGCCAGGTCCGGAGGGCGTTGCGCGCCTTGGTGGTCCGGACCAGGGACATCCACTCCTTCGTGGGGTGGCGGGCGGGGGAAGTGACGATCTCCACGATCTCCCCGTTCCTCAGGGGCTGCTTCATCGGCACGACCCGCCCGTTGACCTTGGCCTGGGCGGCGTGGTGGCCCACCTCGGTGTGGATCTCGTAGGCGAAGTCGAGGGGGGTGGCCCCGCGGGGCAGCGTGACCACGTGCCCTTTCGGCGTGAACACGTAGACCTCCTCGGGAAAGAGGTCCACCTTGAGGTTCATCAGGAACTCGTGGGGGTTCTCGACCTCCTTCTGCCACTCCATCATGTGTCGAAGCCAGGTGAATCGGCGGTCGGTCTCGTCGTGCCCGAGCTGGCCCTCCTTGTAGCGCCAGTGGGCCGCGATGCCCTCCTCGGCCATCCGGTGCATGTCCTGGGTGCGAATCTGCACCTCGAGCGGGATCCCGGTCTCCGTCATCACCGTGGTGTGGATGGACTGGTACCCGTTGGGGCGGGGCATGCCGATGTAGTCCTTGAAACGCCCCGGCACCAGCTTCCAGAGGCTGTGCACGTAGGCCAGGATGGTGTAGCAGTGGGGGATGTCCGTGGAGATGACCCGCAGGGCCAGAAAGTCGTAGACCTCGTCGAAGCTGATCTTCTGGTTCTTCAGCTTGGCGTGGATGCTGCAGACGCGCTTGATGCGGGACTGGAAACTGGCGGGGATGTCGTGCTCGGCCAGGACCTGCCGGAGCTTCTCCTCGCACTCCCGGAGGATCTTCTCCCCCGCCCCCCGGCGCTTCTCGATCATGGCGATGATTTCCTGGTACTTGGCCGGTTCGAGGTAGGAAAAGGCCAGGTCCTCCAGTTCCCCCTTGATCTTCCCCATCCCCAGCCGGTTGGCGATGGGCACGTAGATGTCCATGGTCTCCCGGGCGATCCGGGCCTTCTGCTCCGGCTTGAGGTACTGGAGGGTGCGCATGTTGTGGAGGCGGTCCGCCAGCTTCACCAGGATCACCCGCACGTCGTTGCTCATGGCGAGGAGGAGCTTGCGGAAGTTCTCGGCCTGCTTGTGCTCGGTGGAGGTGAAGGGGATCTGGCTGATCTTGGTGACCCCGTCCACGATGACGCCCACGGTGTCGCCGAACATCTTCCGGATGGACTCCACGTCCGTGAGCGTGTCCTCCACGATGTCGTGGAGGAGGCCGACGGTCACCGCCACGGGGTCGAGCCCCATGTCCGCCAGGATGGAGGCCACCTCGAGCGGGTGGGCCAGGTAAGGCTCGCCGGACTTCCGCTGCTGACCCGCGTGCTCCCGGGCGGAGAAGATGTAGGCCCGCTGGAGCATCGTCACGTCCGCGCTGGGGAAGTGATGCAGGACCTTTTCGGAGATATCCTCGAAGCGGATCATGTCAACCTCTGCGTTCCCGCTCAGGATAACCGAGGTGCCTCCCGTTTTCAAGTCTCGACAACATCTTGACATCCGGTTGACGATCCGGTATAGTGAATTAGACTGACCGCTCTCCCCGAACTGCCGACTGGATCGCGCGTTGCCAAACTTCCCGGGGAGATTTCGGGGGAGTCAATACCCATCCAGGGAGCACAACATGAGAAAACTCGCACTGATCGCGCTTTCGGGTCTTTTTTCGCTGGTGGTTCTCGGGCAGTCCAGGCCGACCGAGGCGGCGGACAAGCGCAAGGCCGACCCGGAAAAGCAGAAGCCGGCCTTGACCCTGTCGACCAACGACCTTCAGCCGGCCAAATTCGACGCCGGCCCCCCCGCCGAAGCCGCCCCGGCCGCCGAGGGCGAGGGCGCGGAAGCCGCCCCGGCCGAGGAGGGCAAGGGAAAGGACGAGGGGAAGAAGGAGAAGACCCAGGACGACGTGAACGACGAGTACATGGGAAAGCTGACGGCCAAGTACCGCGAAATGGCCGACCTCGAGCGGCAGCGGGACGTGGCCATCCTGGAGTACAACCGCCTGCGCAACGACTATTTCAAGATGTCCGACGGGGTCTACCGTGACAACGTGGTCCGGCAGAAACGCGACGCCGCTTTCAAGCGAATCGACGACACCAAGCAGGCGGTGGAGAAATCGAAGGAGCAGCTGTCCGACCTGGAGAACGAGGCCCGCAAGAACGGCGTCCCCCCCGGCGTGATCCGGAAGGCCAGGGACAATTCCGTCATCCCCGACACTTCGGCCCCGGCCCCGGGCGAAGAAGACCAGAAGAACCAAGAAGATTGAAGGACGGCGGCCGAGCCTCGGCTCCCGCCGGCAACCTGATGTCACCCGCCCCCACCCCGGCCGCTTCGCTCGGCGGTTCCGTGCTGATCGTGGAGGACCGTCAGTCCCTGCGCGAGATGCTCGCCGAGTTCCTCGGGCAGAACGAGTTCCAGGTCGAAACCGCCGCCTCCCTGGCCGAGGGGCTGGAGAAGTACCGCAACGGGGCCTGGCACCTGCTCCTCCTCGACCTCAAGCTGCCGGACGGGTCGGGCCTGGACCTGCTCCAGACGGTCCGCCGGATGAGCCCCTCGCAGCCCGTGATCCTGATGACCGCTTACGGGACCATCGCGGACTCCGTCCAGGCCATGCGGTCCGGCGCCGTCGACTTCATCCAGAAACCCATCGACCTCTCCACGCTCCTGCAGCTCGTCCGGAAGTCGGTGGAGACCGCCCGGCGGCACAGCGAACCGCTCCTCTACCAGGAAGTCTTCATCCGCGGGTACAAGCTCCCGCTGCTGGTCGGCGTCAGCGAGGCCATGGCCCAGACGGCCCTGATGGTCCAGAAGATCGCGCCCACCGACGCCACCGCCTTCCTGATCGGGGAAAGCGGGACCGGCAAGGAACTCTTCGCCCGGACCATCCACCTCCTGTCCGGCCGCCGGAACGCCCCCTTCGTGGAGGTCAACTGCGCCGCCATCCCCGAAACCCTCATGGAGAACGAGTTCTTCGGCCACGTCCGGGGGGCGTACACGGGGGCCGACGCGGCGTCGAAGGGGAAGTTCGACCTGGCCTCCGGCGGCACCCTCTTCCTGGACGAGATCGGCGAGATCCCGCCCACCATGCAGGTGAAGCTGCTGAAGGCGCTCGAAGAGAAACGCTTCACCCCCATCGGGGGAAGCCACCCGGTCTCGGTGGACCTGCGGATCATCGCGGCCACCAACCGCAACATCGAGCAGGAGGTCCGGGCCGGGGCCTTCCGGGAGGACCTCTACTTCCGGCTGGCCCAGTTCCCGATCCGCATTCCCCCGCTCCGGGCCCGCCGGGCCGACATTCTCCCCCTCGCCGAGTACTTCGTCCGGGAGGCGGCCCCCCGTTTCGGGAAAACCGCGCCCTCCCTGTCGGAGCCGGCCCGGGCGGCCCTTCTCGAGCACGACTGGCCCGGCAACGTGCGGGAACTCAAGAACGCCGTGGAGCGGGCCGTGATCCTGGGCGAAGGGGACAGCCTGACCCCCCGCGACATCTTCCCGTCCACCCACCCCGCCGGCCAGGCCCCGGCCGGGATCCCCGTCGCCGAACTCCGGGAGAAGGGGTTGGACGCGTGCCTCAGGGAGCGCCTGCTCCGCCTCGAACGGGAGACCATCGAGCGGGTCCTGGCCCTGGCGGGGGGCGACCTGGTGTCCGCGGCCGAGTGTCTCCGCCTCTCGCCGGACGAACTGTCCCGTCGCCGCGGTGAAAAAAACCCCGCGGAGGAGGGCGAATGCCCCCCGGCATGAAACTCGCCGACAGCTTCCGGGAGGACGCCCGCGGCGGCAAGGCCCCCGTGGTGCCGTTCTTCCCGTTCCCGACCGGGGACCCCTCGCCCCTGTTCGACCGCGTCGTCGCGCTCTGTGAGACCCGGCCGACGACCGCCCTGGGCCTGGTCTTCCCCGGCCGGCGGGTCCTGGACGGGGTCAGCGGGCGCCGCCCCGCCGGCCGCCCCGTCCTCGAGTGGGACCTCTTCCAGTTCCTCTTCGCCCTGAAGCAGCGCACGGGCATGCCTACCGTCCTGGCGGTCCACTACCGGGACATCCTCGACTTCGGGATCTACCCCTACGCCCAGGAGGGGCACAAGGTCGGGCTCGACCTGCTGCTCGTCCGGGACCCGATCCTGGACGAACTGGATTACTTCACCGCCGAGGTCGTGGCGGGGGGGATCGGGTTCGGGGTGGTGGCGGGCGCCGGTTTCACGGCCGACGCCGCGGGGAGGGCCCGGCCGTACCTGTCGGGCCCCGTCTGCTTCCCGGACGGGATCACCCCCCCCGGGCCGGCGCGCCTCTTCTCGGAGACCACCCTCCCCGCGCTTTTCCGGGCCCCGCCCTGCCCGGGGCGTCCGGGAAGCGGGCCCCTCCCCTGCCTGCCCCGCGAGGCCTCGGACCGCGCGGGCTGGTACCTGGAAGTCCCCGCGTTACGCCCCGGTTTGGGCCCGGCGGGGACCCGGGCCTGGTCGGAGCGCCTGGACGCGGCGGTCCGGGGGCTCCGGGAGGCCGGCCGTGGCTGACGACGCGCGCGTGTCCGCCTGCATCATCGCCTTCAACGAGGTCGCGGGGATCCGGAGGACCCTGGAGAGCGTGGCCTGGTGCGACGAGGTCCTGGTGGTGGACTCGGGGAGCACCGACGGCACGACGGCCCTGTGCGGGAACTTCGGCGCCCGGGTGCTGCACCGCGACTGGACCGGTTTCGTGGATCAGAAGAACTTCGCCCAGGACGCGGCCGCCCACCCCTGGGTCTTCTCCCTGGACGCCGACGAGGTCTGCAGCCCCGAACTGGCCGCCGAGGCGCGGGCGGCCCTGGGCGTCCCCGAGGCCGCGCCGGCGTACCGGGTCCCGCGCCGGGTCTTCTTCATGGGCCGGTGGATCCGCTACACCGACTGGTCCCCCGACTACCAGCTCCGCCTCTATCGCCGCGACGCCGGCCGGTGGCGCGGCGGCCGCGTCCACGAGTCGGTGGCGGTGGAGGGCCCCGTGGGCCGCCTGTCGGGGCCCCTCCTCCACTACACCTACGACGACCTGGGCGATTACATTCGGAAACTGGAGAGCTACTCCCTCCTGTCGGCCCGCGACATGCACGACCGCGGCCGCCGGTCGACGCGGGCGAAGCTCCTCCTCTCCCCCGTCGCGGCCTTCGTCAAGAGTTACGTCTTCAAGCGCGGCTTCATGGACGGTGTCCCGGGGATGGTGATCGCCGGCCTCTCCGCCGCCTCCGTCTTCTTCCGCTACGCCCGGCTCCTGGAACTCGACCGGGGGCAGCCCCCCCCCGGCCGGATGGGGCCGGAGGATCTGAAGCGAGACCGTGAAGAAAAGGACCTAAAGGACCAGAAGGACCTAAAGGACGGCAAGGAAGGCCCGGGAGGTCGGCAAAGCCAGGAAGGCAGGGAGGCAGGAAGACCCGGGAGCCAGGGGGGCAAGGGGAGCCAGGGGGGCAAGGGGAACCTGGGGGGCAAGGGAGGTCACTGAGGCGCGGGAGGTCAGGGGGCCTCGGCCTGCCGGGGGCATGGCTCCTGCCGCCCACAGCAAGGCTCCGCCACTGGCCCCGTTTCTCCGCTCACTCCCATAACCTCCATAACCCCTATAACTCCTATAATTCCCATAATTCCCATAATTCCCATCACTCCCATTACTCCCATTACTCCCATCAACCCGTCGGGCCCTGTGCCCCCGCCGCGCTCAGGGCGACCGCCGCGCACGGATGAGGGGAATGTCCTCCTCGTTGAGGGTTCGGAAACGGCCCGAGACGTCGTGGGTGCGCCGGAAGGCCTTGTCGGCGTACATGCGCTCGTCCACGGTGCGGAGGGCTTCCTCGTGGATCATGTCGGCCTCCAGCATCGAGACGCCGGCCGACAGGTGGATGGAGGGGCAGCCGTCCGCGGGGACCCGCAGGCCGGCACGGAGCACCTCCAGCCGCTGGAGGGCCTGCTCGGTCCCCATGCCCCGGCAGACCGCCAGGAACTCGTCCCCGCCCCACCGGAAGAGGGCGTCGTCGGGGCGGAAGGTCCGCAGAAGAGCGGTGGCGACGCGCTTGAGGCAGGCGTCCCCCACCCCGTGCCCCCACCGGTCGTTGATGAGCTTGAAGTCGTCCAGGTCGATGAAGATGAGGATGTTCCGGAACCCCTCCCGCTTATTCATCTCTTCCCGGAACCCGCGCCGGTTCAGGAGGTTGGTGAGGGGGTCGGTGTCCACGAGCTGGCGCAGGCGTTCCCGGGAGAGGAGCAGGTCCTGGTTGAGTTCCTCGAGGTTGCGGTGGGTGGTGCTCTGGAGGGCCACGAGGGAGGACAGGGCCACCACCAGCTCCGCCCCCGCGTCCAGGAAAGAGGACGCCTGCATGTAGTCCGCCAGGATCAGCCCCCCCCACGCCAGGGGCGCCAGGATCGGGGTGTAGTGCAGGAAGAGGGCGCCCTCCAGGAGCATCGCCCACCCCAGCCACCGGGACATGGCCGAGCGGGGACGCATCAGGAGCCAGATGGCGCCGAGCGTCATGAGGGACCCCACCAGGAAGCTCATCCCCAACTGGACCATGGCGATGTGCGGGGAGAACATCCCCAGGCAGAGGCTCCACAGCCCGGTCCAGAGAAGGGCCCGGCCCATTTCCAGCGGCGGGGCGGAGCCGGGGGTGACGTGTTCCCGGGCCCCGGAGAGGATGAGCAGGACGAACATGGTCTTGGCAAAGGCGTATCCGCCCATCCCCAGGCGCGCCAGGGCAACGGGGGGGTGAGCGAAGGCCGTGAGCATGACGAAGGCCAGGGCCGCCAGGTTGGCCCCCCAGGCTCCGGCCCAGCTTCGGGCCTCCTGAAGCTTCAGCTGGCGGGAAAGGAACAGGAAGAAAAAGAAGATCAGGCCCGTCATCACCAGCTGGATGATCAGGGACCATTCCTGGAGGGCGAGGTTGGCGTAGCCCATGTTCACCTCGTGGGGGCCGGCGGCCTTCGGGGGCTTCACTCTCATTATAAAACCGTCTTCCGCCGGCGTCCCCCCCAAAATGACGGCGGCCCGCGTCAAAGGTTGCAGTTTTCCCGATTTCGCCCCTCCGGCGCGGGGGTTGCCGGCGGTTCATCCTTGACATTTTCGGGCGTTTCCGGTAGCTTGGGCGATTGTCCGGTGCGAGAGGGCCGACGGCCGTCCCGCGGGACACGGGAAGGCGCGGTCCGCCGGCCTCTCCCGACCACCCCAAGAGGAGCCATCATGCGACTGTCTCACTTCTTCATGCCGACCCTCCGGGAAGCCCCCGCCGAAGCGGAGGTGATCAGCCATATCCTGCTGCTGCGCGCGGGTTACGTCCGCCAGCTGGCCGCGGGCATCTACTCCCACCTCCCGCTGGGACGCCGGTCCCTGCTCAAGATCCAGCAGATCATCCGCGAGGAGATGGACGCCATCGGCGGCCAGGAATTCCACCTGCCGGCCCTGCACCCGGCGGAAGTCTGGCAGGCCACCGGCCGCTGGGAAGTGATGGGGGACAACATGTTCCGCCTGAAGGACCGCTGGGGCCGCGACCTCTGCCTGGGGATGACCCACGAGGAGATCTTCGCCTGGATCGCCCGCAACGAGGTTCGTTCCTATCGCGAACTGCCCCAGATCTGGTACCAGATCCAGACCAAGTTCCGGGACGAGCCCCGGCCGAAGTCCGGCCTGCTCCGGGTCCGCGAGTTCACCATGAAGGACTCCTACTCCTTCGACCTGACCTGGGAAGGCCTCGACGCCGCCTACGAGAAACACCGGGTGGCCTACTGCCGGATCTTCAGCCGGGCCGGCCTGGAATTCTTCGCCGTGGAAGCCCACTCGGGCGCCATGGGCGGCAGCCGGTCCCAGGAATTCATGGTCCGCTCCGAGGCCGGGGAGGACCTGGTGGCGCACTGCGACGCCTGCGGTTACGCGGCGAATCTCGAGAAGGCCCAGTCCGTGCTGGCCCCGGTGGAGGACACGGACCCGCCCTCCCCGCAGCCCGAGCGGGTGGCGACCCCGGAGAAGCACTCCATCGAGGACGTGGCGGCCTTCCTGAACACCTCGGCGAACCGCCTGATCAAGACCCTGGTCTACATGGTGGAGTCGAAACCCTGCCTGATCCTGATGCGGGGCGACCACCCTCTCAACGAGATGAAGCTGGAGGGCGTCCTGGGAACGTCCGTTTTCCGCCCTGCCCTGGCCGAGGAGATCATCGAGGCCATGGGGTGCCCCGCCGGAAGCCTGGGGCCGGTGGGGGTCCAGGGGATCCGGATCCTGGCGGACCGCGCCCTGATCGGCCGGAAGAACATGACCACGGGGGCCAACGTGGACGGTTTCCACATCACCGGCGTCACGCCGGAGGTCCACTTCAAGGCCGCCTACCACGACCTGCGCAGCGTCGAGACCGGCGAGGCGTGCGTCGAGTGCGGCAAGCCCCTCGAGGTGGTGAAGACCATCGAGGTCGGGCACATCTTCAAGCTGGGGACCAAGTACAGCGATTCCCTGGGCGCCCACGTCCTGGACGCCGACGGGAAGGCCCACCCCATCATCATGGGGAGCTACGGGATCGGCGCCGAGCGGATCCTGGCCTCCGCCGCCGAACTCTGGTACGACGACAAGGGCATGATCCTGCCCATCTCCATCGCGCCCTTCGAGGTGATCCTGACCCCGGTGAGCACCGACGAGGAGGTCTTGAGCGCGGCCGAAAAACTCTTCGGCGAGCTGAAAGGGCTGGGCGTGGACGTCCTCCTGGACGACCGGAACGAGCGGGCGGGCGTGAAGTTCAACGACGCCGACCTCATCGGCATCCCCCTTCGCCTCACCCTGGGGCAGAAGAAGGTCCGCCAGGGGCTGGTGGAACTCACCGTGCGCAAGGACGGTGATCGCTCCGACGTTGCCCTGGACCAGGCCGCCCGGCTCGTGGCGGACCGGGTTGCGGCGATGAAGGCGGAGTTGCGGGCCGAGGCGGACCGGTTTTGATCCTGAGGGATGGGCCCTTGGGGTCGGCGCAATCGTGATCGCGACGGAACCGCCGGCCGAAGCACCCGGGCCCGGAGTCCGGAAGCAGGGCGATCGCGACGGCGACAGCGATTGCGACAGCGATTGCGATTGCGACAGCGATTGCGATACCGATACCGATACCGATACCGATGAAGATGACTGGAGCACCTTGGTGGAGAGGATGAAAACAATGGCGCCCCCCGAGGGCAGGAGAGAGAGAACGTGAACCAACTACCCCTCATGGAAATCACGCTGAACGACAACTGGCGGATCAAGGTCAAGAAGGGGCTCAACATCCTCCAGATCCTCGAGAAACTGGACAAGGTCTCCCCCCTGCCGGTGGTGGCGGCGAAGATCAACAACCGGCTCACCAACCTCCGCCACAAGATCAGCCTGGACTCCCGGATCGAGTTCATCGACTGCGCCCACCCCGAAGGGTACCGCGTCTACCAGAGTTCCCTCTCCTACCTGGCGGCCATGGCCGTCAGCCGGGTTTTCCCGAACGCTGCCCTGAAAGTGGAACATAGCCTCAGCAAGGGCCTTTACTGCGAGGTCCTCAAGGACACCGTCCTCACCGAGGAGGAACTCGGCCAGATCGAGCGGGAGATGCGCGAGATCGTCGACCAGGACCTCCCCGTCGACAAGGTGAAGACCTACCTGGACGAGGCGCTCCTCTTCTTCCAGGAGACCAACCAGCAGGACAAGGTCCGTCTCTTCCGCTACTCCAACCCCCACACGGTGGACATCTACTACTGCGAGGAGTACCAGAACTTCTCCGACTGCCCCCTGGTCCCCTCCACCGGCTCCCTGAACCTGTTCAAGCTCTATTACTACCACAATGGCTTCATCCTCACCATGCCGGAGCCTTACACCGACTGGGCGGAGCCGTCCGTGGTCACCGCCGCCACCGCCGTCCCCGAGTTCTCCGAGCAGCCCAAGCTGTTCAAGATGTTCCAGGAGTACGGGCGCTGGCTCAAGATCCTCGGCCTCGAGGACGTGGGCGCGCTCAACGAGTGCGTGGTGGCGGGCAAGCACGAGGAAATCATCCGCCTGAGCGAGGCGCTCCAGGAGAAGAAGATCGCCCGGATCGCCGACGGGGTGAGCACCTCCCGCATCATCCTCGTGGCCGGCCCCTCGTCCTCGGGCAAGACCACTTTCTCGAAGCGGCTCGCCGACCAACTCCGGGTCAACGGGCTGGAGTCCATCGTGATCTCCCTGGACGACTACTTCCTCGACCGGGTGAAAACCCCCCGCGACGCCGCGGGCAACTACGACTTCGAGAGCCTGCGGGCCCTCGACGTCGGCCTGCTGCACGAACATTTCGCCGCGCTCCTGGCCGGGGAGGCCGTGAACGTGCCCCGGTACAGCTTCCACAAGGGCTGCCGGGTCCCGGAGACCCGGGAGATCCGCCCCCACGCCCACACCGTGCTCCTCTTCGAGGGAATCCACGCCATCAACCCGGAGTTGTACCAGGGGCTGCCCTCGGACCGCATCAGCCGCGTCTACGTGTCGCCGCTGACCACCCTGAGCATGGACAGCCACAACCGCATCCCCACCACCGACGTGCGGCTCCTGCGCCGCATCGTGCGGGACAACCTCTTCCGCAACTACAGCGCCCTGGAGACCCTCCAGCGCTGGCAGTCCGTCCGCCACGGCGAGACCAAGTACATCTTCCCCTACCAGAAGGACGCCGACTTCTTCTTCAACTCCGCCATGGTCTACGAGCTGGCCGTCCTCAAGCGCTTCGCCGAACCGCTCCTGTACCGGATCAGCATCGAGCACCCCGAGTACAGCGAGGCCCGGCGCCTCCTCAAGTTCCTCTCTTACTTCCAGGACATCTCCCCCGACCACGTGCCGTCCACCTCCCTCCTCCGCGAGTTCATCGGCAAGAGCGGGTTCGTGTACTGAAAATCGTTCCGTTCCGGAGGGACCATGGTCCTGGACACCGTGAGAAAAATCCTGCAAGCCCTGTGGAAGCACCAAGTTCGATATGCCCTGGTGGGAGGGATCGCACTGAACCTGCACGGCATCTCCCGCAACACCCTGGACATCGACCTGCTCATCCCGGAGGACCCGGACAACCTCGACAGGCTCAAACAGGCCCTGGACTATGTTTTTCAAGACCCGTCCATCCAGGAGATCAGTGCTTCGGACCTAGCTTCCTACGCTGTCATCCGTTATGGGACCCCGTCCGATTTCTACATCGATATCATCCTCCGGCTGGGGGAAATGTTCTCCTTCGAAAACGTCGAGACAGAGCAGGTCCTGATCGAGGGCTGTCCCGTCTCGCTGGCGACCCCCGACGCGCTGATCCGGATGAAATCGGGGACCATGAGGCCCCAGGATGCTGCTGATGCCGTCTGCCTCCGGGAGAAGTACAAGCTGCCCTAGGGACGATCACATGCCGGTCACCAAGTTCAAGACCTTCGAGGAAGCCCGCCGCGCTCTGGACGGGGAACGGCCGGACGAAGCTTATTCTCGCCGTCTGGCTGTGCTGTGGGAAGTCTCGGGTTCCCTGTGTCCCCTGAAAGTCCGGCGAGGCGTGGAAAAGTTCCGAACTTCGGAAGAGGCGTTTGAATCCCGTCGACGATGGGTACTGGAACCGATCACGTCCCGGCCGGGCTCCCCTGCGGCCGACCCTGGCCTCACCGCGACCATCGAACCGGGTTGCCGGATCGAACTGGCGGAGGGGGACATCACCCTCCAGGACACCGACGCCGTCGTCAACGCCGCCAACAGCTCCCTGACGGGCGGCGGCGGGGTGGACGGCGCCATCCACGCGGCGGGGGGGCCGGCGATCCTGGAGGACTGCCGCCGGGTCGTGGCCCGCCTCGGGCGGCTGCCGGCCGGCCAGGCGGCGATCACCACCGGCGGGCGATTGAAGGCCCGCCACGTGATCCACACCGTGGGGCCCGTCTGGCGCGGCGGGGCCCACGGCGAGCCGGAGGCGCTGGCCTCCTGCTACCGGGAAAGCCTGAAGACGGCCCTGGACCACAACCTCTCCTCGGTGGCGTTCCCGTCGGTCAGCACGGGGATCTATGGTTACCCCGTGGAAAAGGCCGCCGCCGTCGCCCTGCAGACTGTCCGGGACTTTTTGCTCGCCCACGGCGCGCCGCCCCTCGTCCGTTTCGTCCTGTACGACCCGCACACTTTCCGGGCCTACGCCGCCGCCCTGGAAATCGTGAGCAGGGGCTGACCCCTCCTGCGAAGAGAGGAATCATGCGGTTGGAAGACACTTCCGGACCAAAGCGGCCCGGCGAACCTCCGTACGGAGGAAACCCATGAACCTTTCACCCTTGATCGCGGAGGTGGTGGAACCGGTCATCGTCGATGTCAACCGGCGGGCCGCCGAGCGTCGCCGGCAGGGGCGCGAGGTGCTCGACCTCGGCCAGGGCGTCCCGGACCTGACGCCCCCCGAGGATTGCCTGGCCGTTCTCCGGCATCGCCTCGCCGAGCCACAGATCCACCGTTACGCCCCCGACCCCGGCCTCCCCGAGCTTCGCGAGGCCGTCGCCGAGGACCTCCGCCGCCGCACGGGAGTGGAGATCGACCCTTCCGCGGAGGTCATCGTCACGGTGGGGGCCAACCACGCCTTCTGCCAGGCCGCCCTGACCTGCCTGGGGCCCGGCGCGGCCGTCGCCCTCCCGACGCCCGCCCACTTCAACCACCCGATGGCCCTCCAGATGCTGGGATTCCGCACCGTGGAGTGGCCCATGCGGCTGGAGAAGGGCGCTTTCCGGCTCGACCTGGACGCCCTGCCGACCCTGGCCGCGGCGGGAGTCCGGGGCGTGGTCTGCGTCAACCCCAACAACCCCACGGGGGCCGTCTACCCCCGGGAGGACGTCCGGCGGCTCGTGGAGTGGGTCCGGGACCACGGGCTCACCCTCTTTTACGACGAGGTCTACCACCTCCTCGACTTCAGCGGGCTCCCTGCCCCCCACCCGTTCCAGGTGGACGGCGGGCGCGAGTGCACCGTGATCCTGGGGAGTTTTTCCAAGGTCTTCGGAATGACGGGCTGGCGGGTGGGCTACCTCGCGGCCCCGGCCGCGGCGGTCCGGGAGATGCTCAAGGTGCAGGACACCCTCGTGATCTGCGCCCCCCGCCCGGCCCAGGTCCTGGCGGTGGAGTGCCTCCGGCGCCACCCGGATTTCCCCGCGGGCTACCGCCAGGCCCTGCGTCAGCGGGCCGCGTTTTTGGCCGGGGCCTTCGCCGGGGTGCCGGGCGTCACCTGGCACCCGCCGTCGGGGGCGATCTTCGGCATGCTCGGGGTGACGGGTTGCCGGGACTCCCGGGCGCTCGGCCTGGACCTCCTGGAGGCCGAGGGGGTCGTGACCATCCCCGGGGCCGCCTTCGGGCCTGCCGGGGAAGGAATGCTGCGGGTTTCGTTCGGGTTCGCGGACGAGGCGGTGCTGGGGGAGGCCTGCGTCAGGATCGGCCGCCGCCTTGAGGCCCACCGGAGCCGGTAGAGCCGGAGGGAGACGGGAAAGGCCGGGAACGGAAGGGCGGGCGGGAGCCGCCCTGGGGGCGCTGCCCGAAGGGCTTTTTGAAGGGGGGCTCGCCCGGGGGCTGGCGGAACTTGTGGTACTCCTTCTCCTCGGCGTGGAGCACGGCGTGGTTGAGCACCATGATGGAGACGAAACGGTCCAGCCGCAGCTCGAAGTCGAACTCGGTCGCCCACCGGATCACGCCCTCCATCTTCTCCCCGGTCAGCAGCTGGATCCGGACCGACTTCCCCTCCCGGAGGGCGGAGAGGTCCACGCTCGGCCGCATGGACGGCTTGTAGGCCGGTTTTTCGCCCGCGGGGGCCTCGGCCTTGATGTACTCGGGCAGCTGGTTCCGGAGCCGGGCATTGTAGACGTAGGCGGTGTCGATCTTCTCGATGTAGCGCAGACGGCTGTGGATCTCGAGCAGCACGTTGAACTTGCGCACCCTCAGGATTTTCCCGACGAAGACGCCGAGGTCGAAGGTCCGAAACGCCATCAACCACCGGCGCGTCCGGGCCTGCAGCAACCAGGAGACCCCCTGGTTGAACACGGGCCGCTCCAGGGTGAGAGCGTACTCCACCGTCCACTTGCCCTTGAGGATCATCTTCGCGGAATAGAGGGCGATGCGGTGTTCCTTTGCCAGTGCCTTGATGGCTTCCTTGTCGATCTTGGGCATGCGTCTTCCCGTTTTCGAGATCATCCCGGCCCCGATCCCGGCGCCGGCACGGACGTAACCGGGCAGTTTAGAGGAATCGCCGCGAGGTGTCAAGAAAAAGATTGTTATTTCATGGCTTATGCATTAAAGTCCTGCTATCCCGAACGGAGGTGGCCCTGTGCGTTTCCCGATGATGTTACTGCTTTTCCTGACCGCCGGCCCCGTCTGCGCGGATGTCGTCGTCTTCCGGAGCGGGGAGCGGGTGACGGTGGAAAACCTGGTGATCCGGGACACGGAGATCACCTACCTCATCGACGGCCTGCAGGCCACCGTCCCCCTGGACCTGGTGGATCTCGACCGGACCCGGGAGGCCAACGCGAGCGGCGTCCCGAAGGCCGCCCCCCTCCCCGCGACGCTCCCCCCGACCCTGGCGCCCGACGCCCCGGGCTACCCCTTCCCCAAGCGGGGGTCCGTCCGGGGAGAAGAGGCCGTCCGCCTCGTCGCCGGCTGGGAGGCGGAGATCGCGAAGCAGGTCCGGGCCCTGAAGGGTGAATTGCACGGCACGGACGCCGTGATCACGGTCCCCTTCCGGCGCTGCGAGGGCCTGATCTGCCTCGAGGGGCTCCTCAACGGCCGACTTCCCGCGTTGTTCGTCCTGGACACCGGTGCCGCCGTTTCCTCCGTCACCCGTGCCACGGCCCGCAAGGCCGGGATCCGCATCCGCTCCGACTTCCGGGTCGGCATCTCCACCGCCGGGGGTGTCACCCTGGCCGACTGGGGGGTCCTCGAATCCCTCCGCATCGGGGACCTGGAACTGAAGAACGTCGCCGTCCTGGTGGTGGACGGCGCCCCCGACAACCTGGTGGGCCAGAACCTGCTGTCCCACTTCGTCGTCACCCTCGACTTCCCCGCCGCCTTTCTCCGCCTCGCCGTGAGCCCTGCCGACACGGAGGCGGGGGGAAACGCGAAGGAACAGGGACGCAAAGACGACGGCGAAGAGTGAGAACGGTTCAAGACGCCCGCCGAATCTGTCACTGCAGAGAATACCCTTGAGAATCAGACGGTCAAACCGGAGGGCCGGCGCCTGGAGAGAGAATCTCCCAGGGATAGCACAGGCCCGGCCGCGCCGGATTTTGCGTGAAATTCCACCGCCCGTGGTTTAAAATCCTCTGATTTCATTGGTGGAGGCAGTACGACCCATGAGCACCGAACCCAACAAGATCATCTACTCCATGATCGGCGTCAGCAAGTACTACGACAAGAAGTGCGTCCTCAAGGACATCTACCTCTCCTACTTCTACGGGGCCAAGATCGGCGTCCTGGGCCTCAACGGCTCGGGGAAGAGTTCGCTCCTCAAGGTCCTGGCCGGCGTGGACACCGCCTTCAACGGCCAGACGGTGGTGGCCCCGGGCTACACCATCGGCTACCTGGAGCAGGAGCCGAGGCCGGACCCGGCCAAGACCGTCCGGGAAGTGGTGGAGGAAGGCGTCGCCGAGACCGTGGCCCTGCTCAAGGAGTACGAGGCCATCAACGAGAAGTTCGGCGAGGAGATGACCGGGGACGAGATGGAAAAACTCCTCGCACGCCAGGGGGCGGTCCAGGACCAGCTGGAGGCCCTGGACGCCTGGGACCTGGACAGCCGCCTGGAGATGGCCATGGACGCCCTCCGCTGCCCCCCGCCGGACACGCCGGTCAAGGTCCTCTCGGGCGGCGAACTGCGCCGGGTGGCCCTCTGCCGGCTCCTCCTTCAGAAACCGGACATCCTCCTCCTCGACGAGCCCACCAACCACCTGGACGCCGAGACCGTCGCCTGGCTGGAGCAGCACCTCCAACGCTACGAGGGGACGGTCATCGCCGTGACCCACGACCGCTACTTCCTGGACAACGTGGCCGGCTGGATCCTGGAGCTGGACCGCGGCGAGGGAATCCCGTGGAAGGGCAACTACTCGTCCTGGCTGGAGCAGAAGCAGGCGCGGCTGGCCCAGGAGGAGAAGGCGGAGACCAAGCGCCGGAAGGCCCTGGAGCGGGAGCTGGAGTGGGTCCGCACCGCGCCGAAGGCCCGCCACGCCAAGAGCAGGGCGAGACTGCAGGCCTACGAGGCCATGGTGTCCCAGGAGAGCGAGAAGCTCGCGCCGGAACTCGAGATCTACATCCCGCCCGGCCCGCGGCTCGGCAACGTGGTCATCGAGATGGAGGGCGTCTGCAAGGGTTACGGCGACCGGCTCCTGGTGGAGGACCTCTCCTTCGCCGTCCCGCCCAACGCCGTGGTGGGAATCATCGGCCCCAACGGCGCCGGCAAGACCACCCTCTTCCGCATGATCACCGGGCAGGAGAAGCCCGACCGGGGGACCATTCGCGTCGGGGAGACGGTGCAGCTGGGCTACGTGGACCAGTCCCGGGCCCTCGATCCCGACAAGACCATCTGGGAGGAGATTTCCGGCGGGTCCGACGTGGTGCCTCTCGGGAAGGAGCTGGTGAACTCCCGGGCCTACGTGGGCCGCTTCAACTTCTCCGGGCAGGACCAGCAGAAGAAGGTGGTCTGCATCTCGGGCGGCGAGCGCAACCGCGTGCACCTGGCCAAGATGCTCAAGGAGGGCGCCAATGTGCTCCTGCTCGACGAGCCCACCAACGACCTGGACGTCAACACCATGCGGGCGCTGGAGGAGGCCGTCCAGAACTTCGCGGGCTGCTGCCTCATCGTCTCCCACGACCGGTGGTTCCTCGACCGGCTGGCCACCCACATCCTGGCCTTCGAGGGGGAGAGCCGGGCCGTCTGGTTCCCCGGCAACTACTCCGACTACGAGGCCGACCGCCGCGCCCGACTCGGCGCCGCCGCCGACCGCCCCCACCGCATCACCTACCGGAGGCTGACGAGGGGGTAGGGGGGGCTGTAGTACCGGCAAAGTAAAATCGTTGCCAAATCGCGCAAGATCTTGGGATCGATCTTTCGAAACGTCGGCCGAGAGCGGAAGTTGCGGCCGACAGGGTCTTTCTTAGCGGTCTTGGCGCCTTGGCGAGAATCGATCCGGATCTGGCTCTCGCCAAGGCGCCAAGACCGCATAGAAAACCCATTAACCAGGGATGCAGCCATGGGGCAGGAAAGACGCCTTCACCGGAACGCCGTGCCACCGGGAGAAAGCCTGGGCCCTTCGAACTGAAATCTTTGGCCTTCTTCATCGCCGGTGCGGAGATTTGGCAAGATGAGTCGGTGGGCTCCCTCCGCTTTCGGAGCGGGGAAACCCGAGGAGAGGACGGAGGGAATCCCGGTCGCGTTGTCCGGCCTGCCCCGGGGCTGAAATGCCCCGTTTGTGCCGATCCGGGTCCGGAATCCACGTATCCGGTCTCTCGCAAAGACGCCAGGACGCAAAGCCTCGCAAAGGAATCCCCCTTTTCCGCTTCCGGCTTTGCGAGGCTTGGCGTCTTTGCGCCTTTGCGAGAGGTAGAGGCCGCCTGTTTTTTTATTCTGGAGAATCCGGATGATCCGTGTCCGTCCGTGTTCATCCGTGGTTCCTTTTCCGGTTTGCCCGGGGTGGGCGAGAAACGACAATCCCGTTGTTTCGCGGCGCCATCCCTGCTAAAGTAAGGAAGGTTACCATTACACTGCACCCGGAGGGAGTCGGACATGTGTGAACGCTCTCGGGCCGGCGGGCCGAATGACCCCCGCGATTCGGGCGGTCCTCCCGCGCCCCCTTCCACCCCCGGACCGTCGACGGTGCGGGAGTGCAACACGGAACCCTCGATCCCGCAGACGTTGACCGGCCGATCGACCGGGACAGGCCGGGAGGACCTTGCACCCCTGCCGTCCACGCCTTTCACCGGCCTGCCCGGGGAAACCCGTATCGAACACGAACTGCGGGCCGAGCGCAACTTCATCGACGCCATCCTGGAAACCACCGGGGCTTTCATCGCCGCCCTGGACCCGCAGGGGAGGTTCCTTCGCGGCAACCGGGCCTGTGAGACACTGACCGGGGTCCCCTTCCCCAACCTCATCGGACGCTTCTTCTGGGATTTCGCATCGACGGTCGCGGAGGCCGGCCGACTCCGGCAGGAGTTTCAACGGACTTTGACCGAACCCGGAACCCGGGAGATCGTTTCCGCCTGGTTCGACCGCACCGGGGCAACCCGTCATGTCCTCTGGCATCTGAACTGCCTCTGCACCCAGGAGGGTGAACCCGAGTACCTCATCGCCTCGGGGTTGGACATCACCGAGGCGGTGCGCCTGCGGCAGGAGCGCGAACTGCTCATCAGCCAGCTCCAGGACGCCCTGGCCCGGATCAAGACCCTCCGGGGCCTGATCCCCATTTGCGCCGGCTGCAAGAAGATCCGGGACGACCGGGGCTACTGGCACCAGGTGGAGCAGTACGTTTCCGAGCATTCCGAGGCGGAATTCAGCCACGGGATGTGCCCGGAGTGCATCAAAAAATTCTACCCGGAGTTCTATGACCGGGTGATGGCGGCGACGGCGTCCCCTCCCGCCCCTCCATCGGCATCATCAGCAACATCGGTATCGGTATCGGTATCGGAATCGCAATCGGAATCGGTATCGGTATCGCCATCGCCATCGGACTCGGGCTCGGGCTCTGGAACGGCATAGGCCGGGGGTCGATGCCGGGCCCCCGCGCCCGGTCGCGGACCCGGCGTCGGTTGAACCATCGGTTTCGTGGATTCCGTGCATTTCGTGGGTCCGGATCGGGGGTGGGTTTGGGGTTGGCCGGGGGGGGGAGTGCGAGACCGATAGCGATGGCGATAGCGATTGCGATACCGATAGCGATACCGATAGCGATACCGATAGCGATACCGATACCGATACCGATACCGATAGCGATAACGATACCGATAGCGCTAGCGATAGCGAGGAAAGAGGCGGGGATGAAGATTGGGATCCTTTGTCACCCCACGTACGGCGGCAGCGGCATTGTGGCCTCGGAACTGGCGAAGCGGCTCGCCCGCCGGGGGCACACCGTCCACCTGTTCAGCTACGCCCTGCCGGTCCGGGTCCCCGTCGGCCACGAGAACGTTTTTTTCCACCGGGTGGAAGTCTCCGCCTACCCCCTCTTCCGCTACCCCTCCTACGACCTCGAACTGGCGGCCCGAATCGTGGACGTGGCCCGAAATCGCGGCCTGGACCTTCTCCACGCCCACTATGCCGTGCCGCACGGCGTCAGCGCCCTGCTCGCGAAGGACATCCTGGCCGACGAAGGCGCCCGGCTCCCCGTGGTCACCACCCTCCACGGGACCGACATCACCATCGTGGGCTCCCAGCCTTCCTTTTCCCCGGTCACCCGGCACATCCTCGAACGCTCCGACGCCCTGACCGCCGTCAGCCGTCACCTCGCCGACGAGACGGCCGCCGTTTTCGGCACCCGGCGCCCCGTGGAGGTGGTCCCGAACTTCGTCGACCCGGACGTGTTCAAGCCCCGCCGGCCAGGGGAATTCCGGCGTCGGCTGGCGGCGAAAGGCGAGAGGGTCCTGGTCCACCTCTCCAACTTCCGGCCCGTCAAGAATCTCCCCCGGATCATCCGGGTGTTCGGCCGGGTCCTGGAGAGGGTGCCTTCCCGCCTCGTCCTGGTGGGGGACGGGCCCGACCACGACCGGGCCGTCGAGACGTGCCGCACCCTGGGCCTCGGCGACCGGGTCGTCTTCCCGGGGATGCAGCTGAACGCGGCCGAGTACCTGGCGGCCGCCGACCTCTACCTCCAGGCCAGCGACACCGAGAGTTTCGGGCTGTCGGCCCTCGAGGCCATGGCCTGCGGGGTCCCGGTGGTCTCCCCCGCGGTGGGCGGGGTTCCCGAGGTGGTGGCGGACGGGGAGACCGGTTACCTGACCCGCCCCGGCGACGAGGCCATGATGGCGGACGCGGCCGTCCGCCTCCTGACGAAACCGAAGCTCCGCCGGCGTTTCGCGCGGGCGGGCAGGGCCCGCGCCGTGGAGCGGTTCTCGCCCGACCCGGTGGTGTCCCGTTACGAGGCCGTCTACGAGAAGGTGCTCCGGGCCTCCGGGGGCGCCCCCGGGCCGCTCTGCCCCGAAGCCGGGCCCGGAGGGTCGCCATGACGCGGCATGCCCTCCTCCGAATCCCGGTGCTGGTCGCGTTGACCCTCCCCGCAGCCGTTGGTTTGTGGGGGCAGGCCCCGCGTCCCGTCCCGTCGGAGATTGCCCGGGAGTGGTCTCCGGAAATCGCGCCGGCGTCCCCGGGGTCGCTCCGGCTCCGCGTCCGGTTCCTGCTCCCGTCCGGGGCCGATCCGCCGGCCGCCGCCGGGGGCGTTCCCGCCCTTGCGGCCGACGGGAAACCGGCACTTCGCCTGGAGACGGTCTCCCGTTCGGGCTCCGCTCCTCCGGTTCACCGCAGCCGCCGCCTGGCGCCGGGCCTGCTGCGGGTGGTGGGTTTCGACGCGGACGGCGCCGAGTGCTGGCGCGGCCTGGTGAGGGACCCCCGCCCCCTCCGGGTGGAAGCCACGGGCGACCCCGGCCGGTTGAGCCTGCGGGAAGGTCTTGGGGACGATGCGGTCGCCGACGTCGTCCTCCCCGGGGACTGCCCCGTGCACCGCCTGGAGATCTACGCGCCGCGGTGGGACGGCACGGAGCACCGCCCGTTCCTCCTCGGCTGGGTGGAGGTCCCCCGTGTGCCCTGAACTCCCGTTCCCGGATCGTTTTCGCCCCTCCGCCTGCGCCCGCGTCGTGTGGTTCCTGCTGGCCCTGTGCGCGGCTGCCGCCCCCCTCCGCGCCGAGGCGGTCACCACGGTCCTGGACAACGGCAGCCCGTCCAGCCGCGTGGACATCGTGATCCTCGGCGATGGCTACACCGCGTCCCAGATGACCCGATACGCCGCCGACGTTCAGCGGATCGTCCTCTTCGGGTTCTTCCATTCCCGTCCCTTCGGGGATTACGAGGTCTATTTCAACGTCCACCGCATCGACGTCGTCAGCGACGAGTCCGGCGCCGACAACCCGGCGGAGGGGATCTACCGCGACACGGCCCTGGACGCCTCCTTCTGGTGCCTGGGCCGGGAGCGGGGGCTGTGCGTGAACACGCAAAAAGTCCGGGAGGTCTTGAACCGCAGTGTCGACGCCGACATGCAGGACATCGTCCTGGTCCTGGTGAATGACCCGAAGTACGGCGGTTCCGGGGGGGCCTATGCCGTGATCTCGACGAACGGGGCGTCCCTGGAACTGGCCCTGCACGAGATCGGGCACAGCTTCGGCCTCCTGGGCGACGAATACGCCGAGTACGACTGCACCGCCCCGACCGAGCCGGGGTACCCCAACGTCACGGCCGAGACCCGGCGGGACCACATCAAGTGGAACGCGGGCGGGGGGCCGCCGACGGGGTGGATCGACCCCGCGACCCCGGTCCCCACCGACGACCTGGCCCAGGGGGAGCCCGGGCTCTACGAGGGCGCCGGCTACTGCTTCACCGGCCTGTACCGCCCCACCCTGGACTCGAAGATGCGGACCCTGGGCAAGCCCTTCGACCCCGTCAACGAGGAGCAGCTCATCCTGCGGATCTACGACCTCGTTCACCCCATCGAGGCCCGAAGCCCTTCGGCCTCCACCCTGAAAACCCACCTCCTGGGGGACCTCGCCTTCACCGTCACCACGGTGCAGAATGCCTGGGACAGCGTGCAGACCGACTGGTTCGTCAACGGGGCCCTCGCCGGCGCCGGGACGGCGTTCTATTTCAACCCGCGGCAGTGGGGCCCCGGCGCCTGGACCGTCCGGGCCGAGACCCGCGACCGGACGCCGTCCGTCCGGTACGACCCGGAGAACCTCCTCTACGGCTTTACCCAATGGCAGGTGACCGTGGGCCCCGCCGGCGACCTGAACCAGGATGGCGGGGTGGACACGCGGGACCTCGCCGTTCTCCAGAACACGGTGGCCGGCCGAATCGCGCCGGGGACGGACCCCTGCCTCTGCCCCGCCTGCGGCGACCTGGACTCCGACGGAAGCCTCACCGCCGCCGACGTGGCGTGGTTCGCGGGCTGGTTCGCGCGCTGAACGGGGGAGGAAGGCAGGAGACAGGAAGAAGGGGATCGGGGAGCCGGCGGAGCGGGAAAAGCGCATCCTGGGGAGTGCGGCGCGCAGGCTGCCGGAGCGCCGCTTTGATCGCGCCGCGCAGGTTGCCGGAGCGGCGCGGGCGGCGAGTTTTATCGTGCCGGCCCGGCCCGTGACGGGGTTATCGTTTCCGCCACGCGCGGTCCCTTTGGTCCCTTTGGTCCTTTTGGTCCTTTGGTCCCTTGGAGGCCGGATTCCCCGGTTCCCGTCCCAAGAATCCCGAATCCGGAATTCTGCCTTCTTGAATTCTTCCCCGCCCCGGCATAAAATGCCCCCAGTACCCCTGACGGGACGCGGGGAGCGCAACCGGACGGAATCGACGCGCGGCATTCCCTCTCCCCCTTGCAGCGCGCGACGCGTCGGACAACAGGGGCAACAGATCACCCAGGAGGAGCATCATGTCGAAAAAAGTCTTGACCGCCACGGAAAAGGCCTTTGCCAAGGTCGCCAGCCAGGGGATCCGGGACATCCTCGTCCAGGCCCGTTACGAGCCGGTCTTCCTCGAGAACTACAAGGACCCGAAAGATCTTCTCGCCGCCGTGGCGGACGTGGACGCCCTCATCGTCCGCAGCGACCTGGTGACCCCCGAGGTCCTGGCCGCCGCCCCGAAGCTCAAGATCGTGGTGCGCGCCGGGGCCGGCTTCGACAACATCGACCTCAAGGCGTCCACCGAGAAGGGCGTCGTGGTCATGAACACCCCCGGCCAGAACTCCAACGCCGTGGCCGAGCTGGTCTTCGGGATCATGCTGAACCTGGCCCGCCAGGGCTACACCGGCAAGTCCGGGACGGAACTGCGCGGCAAGACCCTGGGCATCCACGCCTACGGCAACATCGGCCGCTGGGTGGCGAAGATTGCCGCCGGCTTCGGAATGACGACGCTCGCCTTCGACCCCTACGTCCCCGCGGACAGGATCGCGGCCGAGGGCGTCAAGGCCGTGACCACCGCCGCCGCGCTCTACGAGGCCTGCGAGTACGTCTCCCTGCACCTGCCCAAGACGAAAGAAACGGTCAACTCCATCAACTTCGAGCTGATGTCGAAGATGAAGCCCGGCGCCACCCTCATCAACACCGCCCGGGCGGAGGTGGTGGACGAGGCCTCGCTGGTCAGGATGTTCGAGGAACGGAAGGACTTCATGTACGGCGCTGACGTGGAGCCGGCCTGCAAGGCGACGCTCCTCGAGAAGTTCCCGGGCCGCTGCTTCTTCACCCAGAAGAAGCTGGGCGCCCAGACCGAGGAGGCCAACATCAACGCCGGCCTCGCTTCCGCCCGCCAGATCGTGGACTTTTTCGAGAAGGGGGATGTGAGGTTCAAGGTCAATTAGGCTGTAGGGGTTTAGGCTGTAGGGGTTTAGGTCCGGAAGAGAGGCGAGGAGCAGTCAGAATGCGGGATCATACCAAGCTCAGGGCGTTTGAACTGGCCGATGAGGTCGCGATCCTGACCTATCAGATCACGAGGACCTTTCCCAGAGAAGAAGTCTACGGCCTGACTTCCCAGATGCGGAGAGCGGCGGTTTCGGCAGCTTCGAACATCGTCGAGGGATGTGCCAGAGAGTCGGGATCGGAATACCTCCGTTTTTTGACCATGGCGTTCGGCTCCCTTCGGGAGTTGCACTACCAGGTCGGACTGTCGAACCGTCTGGGATATTTAAGTACAGAGCAGAACACCATATGCATCAACAAGATTGATGAGGCCGAGAGAGTTCTCGGGGCACTTATCCGTTCGATACGCCCCAAGGTCAGAGGCGATCAGGCTAAACCCCTACTGCCTACAGCCTAAACACCTTTTTGCGAGGTTTTCACCCATGTCCAACCCGAAAGCAGAGTGGGCCGTGATCGTGGATCTCCTGCGGGAGATCAACCCGACGGTGCTGAACCGCATCGGCCGCAAGATGATGAACTACCTCTTCAAACGCAACGTGAAGGAGGCGGAGGACCTCATGCTCCGCCTCAACGAGGCCACGGAGCGCCGCCTGGAGGAGGTGAACTACAACCCCAACGAGCCCTCCCCCCGCGTGGAGCTCACCCAGCTGGAAAGGTTCATCGACGAGGTCTTCAACATCGCCTCCCAGGTCCTCGACGACGAGGAGATCGCCACCATGATCAGCCTCTGGATGAAGCAGGACCAGCTCCTCTTCTTCACCAACGCCATCGAGCGCCGCGACTGCTCCCTGGCGGAGATCACCGACGCCATCCACCGCTACACCCTCATCCCCGACGCCTCCCGCTGCTTCTCCCCCGACGAGAGCAACGGCATCCGCGCCGCCCTGATCCGCCGCTTCCTCAGCGAGAACCTGGAGTACATCAACACCACCAAGAAGCATGTCTCCATCACCGACTTCCAGGACCTCGTCTCCCGGACCATCGGCCCCTCCCGCGGCAACGGCAAGCTGGGCGGCAAGGCGGCGGGCCTCTTCCGCGCCGAGCGGATCCTGCGCTCCACCATCGAGAGCCAGTCCGACTACATCGTCCTGCGGAACCTGACGGTCCCCAAGACCTGGTACATCACCTCGGACGGCATCATCGACTTCCTCCACTACAACGCCCTGGAGGAGGTCCCCAGCATCAAGTACCGGAACACCTCGGAGATCCGCAAGGAGTTCGGCTACCTGGAGCAGATCTTCAAGAACTCCCCCCTCTCCCCCGGGATCGTCACCAAGCTGAGCCTGGCCCTGGACGACTTCGGCGACAGGCCCATCATCGTCCGCTCCTCGAGCCTCCTGGAAGACAGCCTCGGCTCCGCCTTCGCCGGCAAGTACAAGAGCCTCTTCGTCCCCAACGTGGGGACCAAGACCCAGCGCCTGGCCGCCCTCTCCGACGCGGTGGTGGAGGTCTACTCCAGCATCTTCGGCCCCGACCCCATCGAGTACCGCCGCGAGCGCGGACTCCTCGACTTCAACGAGGAAATGGCCATCGTCATCCAGGAGGTGGTGGGGCGCCGGGTGGGCAAGTACTACTTCCCCGCCTTCGCCGGCGTCGCCATGAGCCGCAACGAGTTCCGCTGGTCGCCCCGCATCAAGCGGACCGACGGCATCATCCGCCTCGTGGCGGGGCTCGGCACCCGGGCGGTCGACCGCGTGGGCGACGACTACCCGACCCTCATCTGCCCCGCCCAGCCCGGCCTGCGCGTCAACGTCACCCCCGAGGACATCCTCTACTACTCGCAGAAGAAGATCGACGTCATCAACATGGAGACCTGCCGCTTCGAGACCCTCGACCTCGGCTTCCTCCTCCAGGAGTGCGGGAAGGACTTCCCCGCCATGTCCCAGGTCTTCTCCATCTACCGGGACGGCCAGATCCTCCCCACGGTGGGCAACATGATGAACCTCAACGACGGTATCCCCACCGTCACCTTCGCCAACCTGATCCAGCGCTCCCCCTTCATCCCCGAGCTGAAGGCGATGCTCAAGGTCCTCGAGGAGGCCCTCGGCTACCCCGTGGACATCGAGTTCGCCTTCGAGGGGGACGTCCACAAGCCCTACCTCCTCCAGTGCCGCCCCCAGAGCATGGGGGACATCGGGGTCACCGTCCCCGTCCCCCGCGACGTGCCCGAGAGCGACCGGCTCTTCTCCGCGAATCGTTTCGTCACTTCGGCACAAATCGAAGGGTTGGAGTACGTGGTTTACGTGGACCCGCTGGCTTACGACGCCCTGCCCACCATGGACGACCTGGTGGCGGTCGGCAAGCTGGTGGCCGAGCTCAACTCCAAGCTGCCCACCCGGAAGTTCCTCCTGATGGGGCCGGGCCGCTGGGGCAGCCGCGGCGACATCAAGCTGGGCGTGCGGGTCACCTACAGCGACATCAACAACACCGCCATGCTCATCGAAATCGCCAAGACCAAGAAGGGCTACGTTCCGGAACTTTCCTTCGGGACCCACTTCTTCCAGGACCTGGTGGAGGCCAACATCCGTTACCTGCCCCTCTACCCCGACGACAAGGGGGTTTTCTTCAACGAACCGTTCTTCAGGGAGTCGGCCAACCTCCTGCGGAAGTTCGTGCCGGGCGCAAAAGCGCTGGAGCACGTGGTCAGCGTCATCCACGTGCCCCGCGCCGCCAACGACGCCACCCTCTCCGTCATCATGGACGGCGACAACGACCAGGCCCTGGCGTTTTTAAAACGCGGGTAGAATCCCGCTCCGGTGGAATGGCCCGGCGGACCGGACCTGAGTTACGACACGCTTTAGCTCGAGAGCTGCCCGGAGCCCGGGACCGGGCGCCCGGCGGCGGCATCCGAAGCTGCCGCCGTCGGGCCGGCCCAAGCGCTTCGGTCGCCGGAACCGGTCGACGACGAGTTCGAGATCACGCGGGAAAAATGACGCAGGGGTGACCCATGGCGAGAAACACCATCTTGTTGTTTGTTTTCATCCTGTTCGGCCCGGTCGTCGGAGCCTCGACCCCCGTGGCGAACGCCCCCGGCGACGCCGCGGCCCTGGGCGCCACGGTGCTGCCCGGCGGCGGCGTGGTGTTCCGCGTCTGGGCGCCCAACGCCAAGAGCGTGTCGGTGGAGGGAAGCTTCTCCGGGTCCCCCGCCGCCATGACCGAGGTGGGCGGCGGGATCTGGCAGGCCACCGTCCCGGGCGCTCAGCCGGGGGACAGCTACAAGTACCGCATCCTGGGGTACTTCAACAACAACCTCTTCAAGATGGACCCTTACGCCCGGAAAGTCGAGCACTCGGCGGGCTGGTGCTACGTCTACGACCCGGCGGCCCATGCCTGGCAGGACGCCGGCTTCACGGCCCCCTCCCCCGACCGCTGGGTGATCTACGAGATGCACGTGGGGACCTTCAGCGGGCGCAACGACGGCGTGTCCAACTCCCCCGCCACCTTCCGGGACGCCCTCGGCAAGGTCCCCTACCTCGTCGAGCTGGGCGTCAACGCGGTGGAGGTCCTCCCCGTGGGCGAGTTCCAGGGTGAGCGGTCCTGGGGTTACAACCCCTCCCTCCCCTTCACCCCCGAGAGCACCTACGGCGGGCCCGACGGTTTCAAGGCCTTCGTGGACGCCTGCCACCAGGCCGGGATCGCCGTGGTCCTCGACGTGGTCCACAACCACTACGGCCCGTGGGACCTGGACCTGTGGCAGTACGACGGCTGGTACAACACCAGCTCCCCGGCGGAGTACCGCGGGGGGATCTACTTCTACAACGACTGGCGCGCCGACACCCCTGGGGTGACACCCGGCCGGACTACTCCCGGGCCGAGGTCCGCCGCTTCATCCTGGACAACACCCGGTACTGGATCCAGGAGTTCCACGTGGACGGCCTCCGCTGGGACGCCACCCTCTACATCCGCCAGAAGGACGGCACCGACCTCATGGACGGCTGGAACCTCCTCAAGGAGATGAACACCACCTTCGACACGGAGCACCCCGCCGTCTTCATGATCGCCGAGGACCTGCAGAACTACGGGGAGATCACCGCCCCCGTGACGTCCAACCCGCCGTGGTCCATGGGGTTCGACTCCCAGTGGCACGCCCGGTTCGTCCACACGCTCCGGGCCGCCATCAAGCCCGCCGACGACAACACCCGGAGCATGACGTCCGTCCGGGACGCCATCGTCCCGTCCTACCAGAACACCGCCACCCACCAGGTGATCTACACCGAGAGCCACGACGAGGACGCCAACGGCAAGCAGCGGGTCCCCTCGGAGATCGACAGCGCCGACCCGGACAGCTACTGGGCCCGCAAGCGCTCCACCCTGGGGGCGGCGGTCCTCTTCACCGCGTGCGGCGTGCCCATGATCTTCATGGGCCAGGAGTACCTCATGGACGGCTGGTGGGCCGACACCGACGGCTCCGGCGGCTCCTACGACGGGCGCATCAACTGGGCCTACAAGGCCGCCTACGCCGGCATCTTCACCCTGTACCAGGACATGATCCGGCTCCGCAAGGCCCACCCCGGGCTGCGCGCCTCCAACATCAACGTCTTCCGGGTGGACGACACCCAGAAGGTCCTCTGCTGGCACCGCTGGAACGCCGGCGGCGGCGCCGACGACGCCGTGGTGATCGCCAACTTCCGGAACGAGTCCCGGAGCGCCTACCGGGTCGGGCTGCCCTTCGCCGGGCGGTGGGTGTGCGTCTTCCACGGCGACAGCCGCCGCTACTCCGCGGACTTCCAGGACGCCGAGGGTCACTACGTGACCGCGGACGCCCAGCCCCAGGACGGGCTCGGCTACAGCGCGAACGTCGTGATGTCGCCCTACTCGGTGCAGGTCTACGTCCCCGAGAGCGCCTGGAAACCGTACCTGCCCTACGGCGACATGAACCTCGACGGGGTGGTGGACGCCCAGGACATGGTCCTGCTGGCGGGCTGGTACGCGGCCAACGGCACCTGCGCCCCCGACGCCCGCTGGATGGACCTCGACGAGGACGGCAAGTCCGACCTCGCCGACCTCGCGGTCCTGGCCCTCTACCTTGACGGCACCCTTCCCGGCCTCCCCCTGAGGCCCTGAGCGCAGGGCCTCTCGCCGGGGCAGTGTTCAACGCCGGCCACGGTGGCGTAGGGCAGTTGGACTGTCGTTGAAATCGGCTCCTTCTCTGCCTTCAATCTGATCGTGTTTTCCTGGAGGTGCGACCATGGCGAGCCGTCTCTTTGCCCGCAAACCCCTGGCACTGATCCTGGCCGATACCGAGGAGCAGCACGGGGGCATGCAGCGACGGCTCGGCCGCTTCGACCTGCTGGCCATCGGCATCGGGGCCATCATCGGCGCCGGGATCTTCGTCCTGTCGGGTGTCGCCGCCCGGGACGCCGGCCCCTCGGTGGTCCTCTCCTTCGTCCTGGCCGGCCTGGCCTGCGCCTTCGCCGCCCTCTGCTACTCGGAACTGGCCGCCTTCATCCCGGTGGCGGGCAGCGCCTACACCTACACCTACGCCTCCCTCGGCGAGTTGGTGGCGTGGGTGATCGGCTGGGACCTCGTCCTGGAGTACGGCATCGGGGCGGCCATGGTGGCCAGCGGTTGGTCCAAGTACGCCCTGGGAGTCCTCGAGAGCATGGGGATCCGTTTCCCCGTCTGGCTGGCCAACGACCCCTGGAGCGTGGCGGGGGGCTTCATCGACCTCCCCGCCCTGCTCCTGGTGATGGGCCTTACCGGCCTGGTGTTGGTGGGGATCCGGGAGAGCGCCCGCCTGACCCGGGCCCTGGTCGTCGTGAAGGTGACGGTGGTGCTGGCGGTCATCGTCGTCGGGGCCTTCTACGTCAACCCCGCCCACTGGAACCCTTTCATGCCCTTTGGCGCGGCCGGGACCCTCGGGGCGGCGGCCCTGGTCTTCGTGGCCTACCTGGGCTTCGACGTGGTCTGCACCACCGCCGAGGAGGTGAAGGACCCCCAACGCAATTTGCCCGTCGGCATCATCGGGTCCCTGGTGATCTGCTCGGTCCTCTACATCGGGGTCTCGGTGGTGCTGACCGGCATGGTCCCCTACACCGAGATCCAGCCCGGCGAGCCCATCGCCCAGGCCTTCCAGAGCGTCGGGCTCCGCTTCTTCTCCGCGATCATCGCCGCCGGGGCCATCGCCGGCCTGACCAGCGTCCTGGTGGCCAACCTCATCGCCCAGCCCCGGGTGCTGCTGGCCATGTCCCGCGACGGCCTCCTGCCCCGCTGGGCCTCGCGCATCCACCCGCGCTTCGGCACCCCCACCGCCACCACCCTGGTTTCGGGGACGCTGATGGGATTGGCCGCCGCCTTCGTCCCCATCGAGCAACTCGCTCACATGGAGAGCATCGGGACCCTCTTCGCCTTCATCCTGGTCTGCGCCGGGGTCTTCATCCTGCGGAGGACCGACCCCGACGCCCCCCGCCCCTACCGCGTGCCCTTTTTCCCCTTCACCCCCGTCGCGGGGGTCCTCATCTGCCTCGTGCTGATGTTCAGCCTCTCCCGGGAGTCCTGGTTGCGGCTCCTGGTCTGGTTCGTCATCGGCCTGGTCCTCTACCTCGCCTACGGACGCCGTCACAGCCGGGTGCGAACCCTGGGCCCTCCCCCGCTCTCCGCCCCCTGTTCCCCGGACGAAAAACAGGAGCAGGAAGTACGGTGAAAGCCTGCGTTTCCGGCCCGCAAACCTCATGCGTGAAGGACCAAAGGACCAAAGGACCAAAAGGACTTAAAGGACTTAAAGGACAGCAGACCCAACCGTCGAGGGTACGCCGTCATTTTGGTCCTTTACGTCCTTTGGGTCCTTTGGTCCTTTTTAAATCCCGCCAGGTCCTTCAGAACGGGCGAGAACGACAGCCTGTCGACCATCACGGAGGGAACCGGGAAGCGGCCGCCGGTGCCCGGCCCTGCGCCATGGCAGGTTGCGGCGCGCTACTCCGTCTGCCGCTTGAAACCGACGGCCGAGACCGCCCAGGCCAGGGCCAGGACGGCGAAACCCACCACGGCGGGGACCATGGCCTCGGACAGCCCGGCGTAAAAGTGCTGCACGGCCGGTCCGCCGATGAGTTCCGGGGTGGCCTTCGCGGCGTTGAAGCAGGCGCAGCCGACCCCGCCGCAGGCGGCGCTGAGCAGGGCGAACACCACCGCCGCGGACAGCGGGCGCAGGATGGAGAGCTTCCGCTCCGTGGGCCGAACCGCGAAGGAGACGGCGTACGTGAGCAGGAAACCGCACAGCACCAGGATGAACGGCACGTGGAAAAGGGCGTTGAATACGACTTCCATGACAACCTCCCATATCGATCTCACCCGTATAGAACGCCGGAGGTCGGAAATCGTGACCGAGCCGGACAAAAACAGGCAGGAATCGCAGGAGTATCATGTAAAATTCCCGCAGTGAACGGACTCGTGCAAACAAGAGTGAAAAGAACAGCGAAGGGACTCCTGTCAGGTTTCCCCGATCTGAATAAACGGAATTCAACACGAACCACAGGAACTCCAGACGGCCCTGACTCGTCCTGAAGGGACGATGGATCTGAGCCGGGGACCGCACTCCGCTTTCCGAATGAAAATCGGTCACGCCGGTGGCCTCTCCGGCGTTATAGTCGCAGGGAAGGTGTTCCGGAGGACGGGTACCGTGACGGAAACCACGGACAAAGAGCGGCTGGTTCGGTTGAAAGCCGGCGACGCGTCGGCGTTCGACGAGGTGTTCGACGCCTGGCGGCCGCGGCTCTTCGCTTTTCTGGTGCGCCTGTGCGGGCGGCGGGACCTGGCGGAGGACCTGCTCCAGGAAACCTGGATCCGCCTGGCCTGCCGGGCCGTGGACCTGCGGGAGGACACGTGCCTGGGCCCGTGGCTGTTCCGGGTGGCCCGCAACCTCTACTACAGTCACCTCCGTTCCCGGAACCGGGACGCCGGCCGGCTGGGCGAGGTCTTCGCCTTCCACTGGCCGTCCGCCGCCACCCGGACACCGCTGGAGGAACTGTCGGCGGGGGAACGCGGGCGCCGGCTGGAGCGCGCCGTGGCCGCGCTGCCGCTCATTTACCGCGAGATGGTCCTGCTGGTGGGGGTGGCGGGGATGAGCCCGTCGGAGGCCGCCGCCGTGGCGGGGCTGACACCGGAGGCCGCGCGCAAGCGACTTTCCCGCGCCCGCGAGAAACTGGCCGGTCTGATGGAGGAGGGCTGAAACATGATGAAGCCTGGCAAGGAAGACGATGCGAAGTGGTTGACGGAACTGTCTGCGCTCCCGGCCCTCGACGTTTCGGCTGAAACGGCGCGGGAGCTGAGATATGAGACTCTCACGATGCTCCGGAAACGCACCCGGCGCCTCGGCTTGGCCTTTCCGGCCTGGGGCCCGGCGACGCTGCGCCTCGCCGCCCGCATCGCCGGCAGCATCCTCGGGGCCGGTTGGCTCTTCTGTGCCCTGATGCGTGCCGTCCAGTTCCTGGGAGCAAGGTAAAACGGGGTCCCCTCGCTTCGAGGGGACCCGTTTTTACGATCAGGTCCCGGCGGAGTAGTCGCGCGCGTAGGCGATCTGCTCTTCCGTGAGGGTGTCGATGCCGATGCCCATGGTCTCCAGCTTCACGCCGGCGATCTCCTGGTCCTGCTCCGGCGGGATGTCGTAGACCTTCTTCTCGAGGGTTCGCCCCTCGCGGGCCAGCCGCACCATGCTCATGAACTGGTTGGCGAAGCTCATGTCCATGACCTCGGAGGGGTGCCCCTCGGCGGCCGCCAGGTTCACCAGGCGGCCCTGGGCGAGGACGTAGATCCGGTGCCCGTTGCGCAGGGTGTACTCCTCGTTGTTGGGCCGGATCTCCTGGACCGAGACCGCGATGGACTTCAGGTCATCCAGGTTCAGCTCGCAGTCGTAGTGGCCGGTGTTGCAGACGATGGCGCCGTCCTTCATGGACTCGAAGTGGCGCTTGACGATGACGTCCTTCATCCCGGTGGCGGTGATGAAGATGTCGCCGATGGCGGCGGCCTGGTCCATGGTCATCACGCGGACGCCGTCCAGCATGGCCTTGAGGGCGGCCGTCGGCTTCACTTCCGTGGCGACGACGTTGGCGCCCAGCCCCTGGGCGCGCATGGCGCAGCCCTTGCCGCAGTGTCCGTAACCGGCCACCACGAAGGTCTTGCCGGCCAGCATCACGGCGGTGGCGCGCAGGATGCCGTCGATGGAGGACTGGCCCGTGCCGTAGACGTTGTCGAAGTCCCACTTGGTCTCGGCGTCGTTCACGGCAATGACGGGGTAGAGCATCTTGCCGTCGTCCGCCATGGCGCGGAGGCGGTGGACGCCGGTGGTGGTCTCCTCGGTCCCGCCGACCATCTGCGCGGCGAGCTCCGGGTACTTGCTGTGGACGGTGAAGATGAGGTCGGCGCCGTCGTCCAGGGTGAGGGTCGGCTTGAACTCGAGGGTCTTGTCGATGCACCAGTAGAACTCTTCCTTGTTCATGCCGTGCCAGGCGTAGATGGAGTGGCCTTCGGAGGCCAGGGCGGCGGCCACGTCGTCCTGGGTGGACAGCGGGTTGCAGCCGCTCCAGGACAGCTCCGCGCCGGCGGCCTTGAGGGTCCGGACCAGCACCGCCGTCTCCTTGGTGACGTGGAGGCAGCCGGCGATGCGCATCCCGGCCAGGGGCTTCGTTTTGGAGTACTTTTCACGCAGGGCCATGAGCACCGGCATGCGGGACTCTGCCCAGTGGATCTTCAGGAGGCCCTGCTCGGCGAGGGCGAGGTCCTTGACTTTGTAGTTCATTGAAACTCCTTGAAAGAGATTTGAGAATTCAGAATTGACACGATCGCAAAAAGCCCGGATTCGGATCTCACAGAGACTGACATCGTTTCATAACGGTCTCGAGCCTGGGTAAAACATGCCCGGTTCCTTTGCGATCTTTGTGTTCCTTGTGGCGGATCCCCGTCGAGACTCAGCCGCAGCGGACGGCCTTCAACGCGAAGGCTTCCAGCGCGGGGCTCGGGGTCGAAAACGACATCGGCGGATCGAGCCGGAACCCGTTCCGCACGAACAACGGTTCGATGTCCCCCAGGCTGAACCCGAGCCAGACGTCCCCCATTTCGACGCGGAATTTTTCTTCCCGGTGCGGCAAAAAATCGAACAGGACGAACGCCCCCCCCGGGCGCAACACCCGCCGGACCTCCGGGAACACCGCCTCGGGGCGGGCGCAGTGGTGCAGGACGTAGTGCATCACCGCCGCGTCCAGCGAGACGTCGGGCAGGGGGAGGTGCTCCAGTTCGCCGAGTCGGAACTCGGTGCGGGGGCCGGCGTGGTTCCGTTCCGCCAGGTTCAGCATCTCCCGGGAGGCGTCCACGGCGATGACCCGTTCGAACCGCCCCGACAACCAGGGGACGAGAGACCCCGTCCCGGTCCCGAGGTCCGCCGCAATCCCGTTTCCCGACGGTGGGAGCAGTTGAGCCAGCAGTTCCTTCGACCGGGCGACGTCCACCGTGGAGGCGGCGAGACCATCCCAGCGGTCGGCGTGGCGGGCGAAGAAGGACCGGCTCCGCTCCGGGCGGCGGCCCAGGACCCGTCCGCCCCGCTCGCGGTCGACGGAGAAGGGGGGGCGCGCGGCGGCCCAGTTCAGAAAGTGCGACAGGACCGGGGCAGCCTCGGGGGCCGATCCCGTATCCTGGAGTCGGTAGAATACCATCCGCCCCTGGCGGTCGGATCGGATGAGTTCCCCGTCCGACAGCGCCCGGAGGTGGTGGGACACCAGGTTCTGGGCCAGGCCGAGGGTCTCGGCGATCTCCCCGACGCCGTACACGCCCGTGGAGAGGAGGTAGAGCACCCTCAACCGCGTTTCGTCCCCGAGAAGTCTGAACAATGCATCCATACATCAACACCTGTCGATGTATTGATAAAACATATCGAGCCCGATGTCAAGGTCAAAACGCGGTTTTCCCCGCCCGGTACCGTTCCGCCGCTGCCAGGAAAGCGCGGAAGATGCCCTCGAAGGGGGGCTCGTTCTCGAAGTCGCGCTCCGGGTGAAACTGGACCCCCAGGAGAAAGGGTCCGTGCTTCCCCTCGACCGCTTCCGGCAGGCCGTCGGCCGACCGGGCGGTCACGGTGAGCCCCCGGCCGATCCGGTCGAGGCCCTGGTGGTGATAGGAGTTGACGGTCAGGCGGGTTGCCCCGGAGGCCCGGGCGAGGAGCGAACCCTTCCGGATCGTGACCGTGTGGTCGCTTCGGAGATAGCTTTCCCCGTCCTTGCACCGGTGGGGGACGGCCGGTTTCCGGCGGTACCCCGTGGGGAGGTCCTGGTGGAGGGTTCCCCCGTGGAAGACGTTGATGAACTGGCAGCCCCGGCAGATCCCCAGCACCGGCATCCCGCGGTCGCGGGCGGCCTTGTAGAGGGCGAACTCCAAGGCGTCCAGGGCGGGCTCGACGGTCTCCAGCCGCGGGTCCGCCGCCTGGCCGTACCGGTCGGGGGCGATGTCGTCGCCGCCGGGGATCAGGAGCGCGTCGACGGCGTCCATTTTCCCGATCGTCCCGGGTGCGTTGTCCCCGAGGACGAAGAAGTGCACGGTCCCGCCGGCCTTTTCCACGGCTGCTACGTACCGGGCGGCCACCGGTTTTCCCGCCGCGAGGTCCGCCGCCTGCTCGGCGTTGAGGATGAGGCCGACCACCGGCCCGGCCGCCAGGGCGTACCCCGTCAACGCCAAGGCGAGGGCGATCAAAGCCGGACATTTGATTGACAGATGGTTGCGAAACAGCATCAGGTCACCTCCGCTCCGTCCCGGGCCTTCCTGCCCAGGCGTGACATCCAGGCCAATAGAACCACGGAAGAAACGAAAGACACGGAAATTGAACCAGGAACCTCACGAACACGCCGTTGCGGGGCATGCCGGCCCGGTTCTCCCCGTGCCTTCGCGCCCAGGTGCTTCAACTTCCGCCAAGCGCGCGCTTCGGGTTTGGGCCGCGCCGCTCCGGCAGCCTGCGCGGCGCGGTCAAAGCGGCGCTCTGGCAGCCTGCGCGCCGCACTCCGCAGGGTACGGCCCGCGACGTTTCGACTGCGCTTGCAGCCCCGATTGTGATACCGATACCGACCCCGTTAGCGATCCCGATCCCGATCCCGATTCCGATTCCGATGAGATCCCTCCGGACCTACAGCCTACAGCCTAACAGCTTAACAGCCTACCACAGCACCTCCCGCCCGCCCTCGCCCGGGGCCTTCTTCCGCCACTGCTGGGGGGCGGTCTGTCGGTGGAAATGACCCTTTTCCCGGCGCTGTTTTTCCTGGCGGCGCACCGAGGCTTCGATCTCCTCCCGCTCTGCTTCGGACAGGCCGCTCCCCGCCTGCGCTGAACCACCGCCCCCGGACGGGGGTTGTTGACCGGCTCCGCCCCCTTTGGGGCCCGATGGCGGCTGCCCCTGCCGACCTCCGGCGGGTGGGGGCTGCCCCCGACCCTGGGAGGCGGCGGGCGGTGGCTGTCCGCCCGAGCCCTGCCCGCCAGCGGACGGCGGCTGCCCCTGCCCCCGGCCTTGCTGCCCCCCCTGACCCTGCCCTTGGCCCTGGCTGCCGCCGGAAGCCCCGCCGCCGGCGTTTTCCGCCTCGCACCGTCGCCGGTATTCCTCCTGGTGCCGCTTCAGCACTTCCAGCTCCCGTCGCAGGAAGGCGGCATTTTCCCGGGCGTCGCGGCGGAGGGCGTCCGTCCCCGCCGCCTTCTCCGCCGCTTCGAAACACGCGATCGCCTGTTCCCACAGGGCCGCCGCCTTCTTCAGCAGGTCGGCCCGCCGGCAGGCCTCCTCCCGTTCCCCGGAGTCCGCTCCCGGGAAGTCGGCCAGGGTGCCGCCCCAGCCGTAGAGGGCGTGCCCGTCGTTGTAGAGGGAAGGGGCGAAGCGGGGCGAGGCCTCCCTGGAGCGCTCGAAGGCCGCGTGGGCCTCGGTGTAGTCCTTCTCCTCCAAGTGACAGCGGCCCAGGTTGTGGGCGGGGACTTCCTCGTGGTACCGCTCGGCGGCGCTCTTCTCGAAGAGGGCACGGGCGGCCGGCAGCTTTCCCTCGGCGAAACGGCGGGTCCCCTCCCCGTTCCATCGGGCGGCGAGAAAAGCCCCGCCCGCGACCCGGTGCACGACGCAGTGGGCCAGCCAGAGCAGGGCCCCCGCCACCAGGACGTGCAGGAGGAAGGTGCGGCACCCCCTTCGCGGTTTCGCCGGACGCCGGGCCATCACGCCACCCCCTTGCGGCGTCGGTCGTAAAGCGCGGCCACCAGGAGGGTCTCCACGCCGAAGCCCGCCAGGAAAAGGCCCAGCGGCCAGGCGGAGAGATCGACTGTCCCGGGCCCCGCCCCGTCGCTCCCGGGGGTGCCCTTCAGCCGAGGGGCCAGCGTGTCGGCCCAGAAACCGTCCGAAATCGGGAAAAAGCCGCCCCCCGTCCGGTCGGCAATGGCCTCGAGGGTGTCGTCGTCCCGGTGGGAGTGGACCCTCCGGATCACGGTGGGGTTGTCGGCGCCCCGGCGCACGTCTTCGGGGTCGTAGACAACGACCCCGGCCCCATCCGCCGTCCCGACCCCCACCGTGAAGACCGTCACCCCGTTCTTCACCAATAGGTCCAGGCCGGGCGCGTAGTCGAGGCGGCGGGGCATCTCGCCGTCGCCTACCAGGACGACGCGATACGGCTTGCGCTCCCGTCCCACCAGGTGGATCACCGTGTCGAAGGCCCGGGTGAAGTCCGAGCCCGAGGCGTCGCCGGCGTGGAAGCTCAACTGGGCGATCAGTTCCTTCAGGGCGGCGTGGTCCAGGGTCGGGGGGGCGTGAAGCACGGCGGCCCCGCTGTAGGAGACGAGCCCTACGGGGGTCCCGGGGAGGGCATCGACCAGGTCGGCGGCGAAGGCGCGGGCCTGCTCGAAGCGGTTTCGGAAGGGCTTGCGGGTGTGGGGGTGCTTGCCCGCGTCCTCGGCGTACATGCTGACGGAGGCGTCGAGGGCGATGACGACCCCGCCCGACGGGGCGGCCTCCGCACCGGCGTGCCGGTAGGGGCCCGCCGCCGCGGCCAGAAGGAGCTGCCCGAGGAGCAGGAGAAACACCTGGTGGACCCAGACGGTTCGCCGCCCGTAAACGGTGAGGGTCGCGAGGCCCAGGGGGGACGTGTTCTCGCGGAGGCGGGCCAGGGCGGGGAACTGGCGGCGCAGGACCTCGAACCACAGCAGGAGCAGGGGTATTTCGAGCCAGAAGACCCAGGGGTGTGCCAAGCGGATCATCGGAAGGGCCTCCTTACCGCCAGCCCCCAGAGGCCGAGCCAGGTGCCGAAGGCGAACAGCCCCGCCAGGGAGACCCACGGGGACAGGGATTCCGTGTGGTGGCGGGTCTGCACCGCCACGGGACCGGTCTCCAGCCGGGCCATTTCGGCGAAGACCCGCTGCAGGACGTCCGCGTCGGTGGCCCGGTAGAACCGTCCCTCCGCCAGGGCGGCCAGTTTCCTCAGTTCCGTGTCGTCGAGGGAGGTCTCGAGCTGCTGCCCCTCGGTATTGATGAAGGGTTTTCCGTTGATGAAGACCTTGACGGGCTTCTCGCCGCCCACCCCGACGGCGTAAAACCGGATTCCGTTCTCGTTGAGGTACTTGATGGCGGTCTCGGGCCGGATTCCCCGGTTGCTCTGCCCGTCGGTGATGAGGATGAGGACCTGGTCCCGGCCGGGGACCCGGACCCGCAGGAGGGCCTTGATGGCCGTGACCATTGCGTCCCCCACGGCGGTGCCGCCGCTGGTGGAGTGGTTGATGGAAGTGTAGTCGAGGCCGTCGATGAGGGTGGCCAGGACGGCGTGGTCGGTAGTGAAGGGGCTCTGGGTGAAACAGTCCCCCGCGAAGGCGAAGACCCCGATCCGGTTGGTCCCGCTCCGCCGGACGAAGTCGGTGGACAGTCGCTTGAGGCACTCCAGGCGGTTGGGTGAGAAGTCGGCCGCCTGCATGGAGGCGGAGATGTCCAGCACCAGGACCGCGTCCACCCCCTCCTGGGTCACCGTGGTGGCGGCGTGGCGAAGCGCGGGTCCCGCCAGGGCCGCCAGGACCGCCGCCAGGCAGAGGGCCTCCAGGAAAACCGCCGCCGGGAGGGCCAGCCGGCGAAAACCGGCGGGCGGGTGGTACTGCAGCGGGGCGTAGGCCACACTCCGGCGCCGGGCGACGGCCAGTCGCAGCACGGTGAAGAACGGCAGCAGGAGAAGCCCGTAGAGGAAGAGCGGCCGGAGCCAGGTGAATTCGCCCGTCACGGCAGCCTCCGCGGCCCAGGGGCCCGGGCGATCTCGACGGAGCGGTTGCAGACCCCGATGAAGGCTTCGCCGCCGGGCTCGTCACGCCCGAACTGGAGCAATGCGAGGTCGAGGAAGTACCCGGCCGTGACCGGGTCGCCCAGGACGGGGCCCATCTCCTCCGCCGCCAGCGTCTCGAGCCGCTTCCCCAGCCTGCTCTGGAGGTGGGACCGCATCAGGGCCGACAAGGCGTGACAGCCGGCCCGGAACTCGCCCGTGCGGCAGCCCTCCTGGCGGATCTCCCGGATCCGGGCCTCGATGCCGGCCCGCGGGGTCGGGGGCGGGGGGGAGAACGGCGGTTCGGCCGGGGCGGGGGCGGGGCGCGGCCGCATCCGGTGCCGCACCCAGAACCACAGGGCCAGGAGGGCCGCGAAGAGCCCCAGCCAGGCGACCGTGGCGACCCAGTCCGGGAAGAGGGGGACGAGCGGGGCCGCTGGGTGGGGAAGGGGCTCGATCGTCAGGGGGGTGGACGTGACGGGTCCCATCGTCAGACGACCCGGGGGAGGTTCAGGTGGAAAAACCGCCGCAGGGCGCGGTCCACGGGCTCCCGGACGGACAGGGAGGCCACCCGCATCCGGTAGCGCTCCGCCGTGTCCCGCAGGAAAGCCTGCATGGCCTCCAGGGGCCCGGCACAGCCAGGTCCGCTCGGCGCCACGCGGCGGGGGCCTTCGGGGGCGTGGGCGGGTAAGCGGACCTCGGGGAGGACGGCGTACTCCAGCGGGTCGTAGATGTGGAGCAGGGAGACGTCGTGCCGGGCCTGGACGTAGCGGAAATCGTCGGGGATGTCGTGGTCGATGAAGTCGGAGATCAGGAAGACGGCGAACCGCTTTCCCTTGAGCTTCTGCACGGCGTGAACGGCGGCGCGCGGGTCCGACTCGCCGCAGGGCCGCGCCGGCCCGTCCAGGGCGCCCAGGAAGGCCCGGAGCGCCTCGAAGAGCCGCCGACGGCCCCGGACCGGGCGGGCGAAGGCCTCCACCTCCCGGGCGAACAGGACGTACCCCAGCCGGTCCTTCGTCTCCACGGCGGAGACGGCCAGGGTCGCGGCCAGCTCCACGGCGTACTCCAGCTTGGTCTTCTCCTGCCAGCCGGTGCGCATGGAAGGGCTCACGTCCAGGGCGACGAAGATCTCCCGCTCGCGTTCGTCGAGGTGGACGCGGACCCAGGGTTCGCCGCTGCGGGCCGTCATGTTCCAGTCGATGAGGCGGGTGTCGTCCCCCGGGACGTACTTGCGGGCCTCGCAAAACGTCATGCCCCGGCCGCGGACGGTGGTCACGTAGTCCCCCGCGACAAAGCTCGTCACGTTGCGCCGCGCCGTCAGCTCCAGCGCCTTGACCCGCTTCAGGAGGTCGGTGACGTCTTTCATGGCACCCGGACCTTCTCCAGGATGCGGTCGATGACCTGCTCGGGCCGGATCCCCTCGGCGTCGGCGTGGTAGGTCAGGATGACCCGGTGGCGAAGCGCCATGTGGGCCACCGCCTTGACGTCGTCCGGCAGGGCCGCGTCGCGGCGGCACAGGACCGCCCGGGCCCGGGCCAGCTTCGCCAGGGCGATGCCGCCCCGGGGCGAGGGCCCGTACTGGACGACGTTGGCCAGGTCCAGCCCCCAGCGGGATGGGGACCGGCCTGCGTGCACGATCTCGGCGATGTAGCGGACGAGCTTGTCGTCCAGGTAGACCTCCCGGGTCAGTTGCTGGAGCCGGGTCACCGTCTCCGGTTCCAGGATCGGCCGGACTTCGGGGAAAGCCGTCTCCGCCGTCACCATCCGGAGGATGGCGGCTTCCTCCTCGGGGGAGGGGTAGGGGACCACCACCTTGATCAGGAACCGGTCCAACTGGGCCTCGGGGAGGGGGTAGGTGCCCTCCTGCTCGATGGGGTTCTGCGTGGCGAAGACGAAGAAGGGCGACGGCAGGGGAAAGGTCTGGTCCCCGATGGTGACCTGCTTCTCCTGCATGGCCTCCAGTAGCGCCGACTGGACCTTGGCGGGGGCCCGGTTGATCTCGTCCGCCAGGATGAAACCGGCGAAGATGGGTCCCTTCTGGGTCTCGAACGTGGCGGTGGAGTGGTTGTAGACCCGGTTGCCCGTGATGTCGGCGGGGAGGAGGTCGGGGGTGAACTGAATCCGCTTGAAGGGGATCCGGCAGATCCGCGCCAGGAGGTTCACCGCCCGGGTCTTGGCCAGCCCGGGGACGCCCTCGATGAGCAGGTGCCCGTCCGCCAGGATCCCCAGGAGGAGGGCGTCCACGAAGTCCCGCTGCCCCACCAGCCCCCTCGCCGTCTCTCGCCGGACCGCCTCCAGGGTTTCCCACGCCTGTTGGTATGCTGTCGCCATCGCCACGCTCCTTGTCACTGCGTTGTCCAGGCCGGGAGTATACCACCGAACCGGCCGGGGGGAATCCCTGAAGTACGAGCCTCCCCGGACGCCCTCCCAACCGGCCGGCCAGGTCGTTCGAACGGTTGGGGCGGCCGTGACGTCCGGCGATTCCGGGAGATTCACGCGTGCGGTTCGGGTTTGTCGATCCCTCGATTTTTTTCTTGACAGGCGTCCGGTCTCGGGGTAATACTGTATATGAACGATATATACAGGCATAACGGCCTGTACACATCCCGATTCGGAAGGCTTTCGTGAAGATCGTGATTTCCAATGCCAGCCCGGACCCCATCTACGAGCAGATCGTTCGCCAGATGAAGGCGCAGATCCTCTCCGGCGAACTGGCGGAGGGAGACCCCCTCCCGTCCATCCGCCGTCTGGCCCAGGACCTTCAGATCAGCGTCATCACCACCAAGCGGGCCTACGACGAACTGGAGCGGGAGGGCTATCTGGACACCGTCGGGGGGAAGGGGACCTTCGTTGCAGCCCAAAACCCCGAGTTCCTTCGGGAAAAACGCATGAAGGTCGTGGAAGAGAAGCTGGCGGAGGCGGTCCGTGAGGCCCGGACGATGGGGCTGGGCCCGGGGCAGCTCGCGGAGATGCTGGAACTGCTCTGGGTGGACGACGGGCAGGGGTGAGGAGGCCCATATGAGTGATTTCCTCGTGTTCGACCGTGTCGGAAAGACCTATCCCGGGTTCGCGTTGAAGGACGTCTCCTTCGGCGTCCCGGCCGGGTGCATCATGGGCCTGGTGGGGCCCAACGGGGCGGGCAAGACCACCCTGATCCGGATGGTGATGAACCTGGTGCGGAAGGACTCGGGGTCCATCACCCTGGACGGGCGGGACAGTGTCCGGGACGAGGCCGCGGTGAAGGCGCGCATCGGGTTCGTCCCGGACGAACCCCGTTTCTTCGACGACGCCACGCTGCGGGCTATCGCTTCCGCCACGGCGTCCTTCTTCCCCCGTTGGGAGACGGCCACGTTCCGGGGCCTGATGGCCGAGTTCCGCCTCGAACCCCGGGCGAGGTTCGGAAAGCTCTCCCAGGGGCAGAAGACCCAGTTCGCCCTGGCCCTGGCCCTCGCCCGGGGCGCCGATCTGCTCCTGCTGGACGAGCCCACCGCGGGCCTGGACCCCCTCTTCCGCCGGGAACTGCTGGGGCGGCTTTCGGCCTTTCTGCAGGACGAGAAGCGCTCCGTGCTCTTCTCCACCCACATCACCACCGACCTGGAGCGAATTGCCGACTACGTCGCCTTCATCCGCAATGGCCGGCTGGTCTTTTCCCTTCCCCGGGACGTAGTCCGGGAACGATGGCGCGTGGTCCGGGGCGACCGCGGTCTCCTCGAGGGGGAGGAACATCGCCTCTTCGCCGGGGTGCGCCGAGGGGAGTTCGGCATGGAGGCCCTCACCGGTCTCGGCGGGGAAGCCGGTCCCGCCTTCGCGGGACGGGCGGTGGTGGAGCCGGCGACGTTGGAGGATATCCTGGTGCTGTACGGGACGGGAGGCTATCCCCTGCCGGGAGGTGACGATTCCCGTGCTCCCGCCCCTTCCGGATCCCGCCGGCCGGGGAGACCGGGCGCGGCGGAGAGGAGGAACGCATGACCCTGAACGTGATCCGCTATGACATCCTGATGAACTGGAAGATCCTGGCACTCTTCCTGGCCTTCTTCCTGGTCCTGCTGGCGCGGGAGCCGGTGGGCGGGACGCAGGGCGAGTTTTTAGCCATCACCGCCCTCATGGGGGCCATCATCCCGCTGGTGACGGTGGCCCGGGAGGACCGGTTCCACGCCCGGGAGGTCCTCGCGGCCTCTCCCCTCCGGCGGTGCGACACGGTGCGGGCCCGCTACCTGGGGGGAGGCGTGTGCATCACCGTGCTGGTGACACTCGTTATCGTCGTGCAGTGGGTGCTCTACCCGGAAAGGCCCCAGACACTCACTATGCTGGCCCCGGCCAACCTCGCCCTGGCGGCGTCGGTGGGGGTGCTGTTTCTCAGCGCCACCCTCCCCCTGGTCTTTCGCTTCGGGCTCGCCGGGATGCTGATCTTCATGGCGGTCGTCCAGTTGCTGGGGACCGTGCTCCTCTTCGCGGCCGCCTCGGGCGGGAGCGGCCGGGGCGCCCTGGGGAACCTGGCGGCGTCGGTCCGGGGCCTGCGGGGAAGGGCGGGCGACCCCGTCTTCTACCTCTTTCTGGCGGTGTTCCTGACCTTGGCGGCCTGGGGTTCGTGCCGCCTCAGCAGCCGCATCCTGAGCCGGAGGGACCTGTGAGCCTCGCCGGCGGCCCGATCCCCGAGGCCCGCTCCGGAGACGACGCGGTGGTCCTTCGCGGGGTGGCGAAGCGCTACCCGGGGTTCGCCCTCGAGGACGTTTCCCTGCGTCTCCCCCGGGGCGCCATCCTGGGGCTGGTGGGCCCCAACGGCGCCGGGAAGACCACCCTGATCCGGATCCTCCTTGCCTTGGCCCGTCGGGACGCCGGAGAGGTGAAGATCTTCGGGCTGGACCCCGCCGTGCGCGAGACCGAGGTGAAGTCCCGCGTCGGCTTCGTCCACGAGTCGCCGCCCTTCCCCCCCTTCCTCAGCCTGGAGGCGATCCGGTCAATGCTGGCACCCGTCTATCGCCGTTGGGACGAGGCGCGCTTCCGCTCGCTGACCCGCGAGTTCGGCCTGCCGATGAAACGCCGGTTCGGTGCCCTGTCCCGGGGGATGAAAACCCAGTTCGCCTTGGCGGTGGCCCTGTCCCACCGGGCCGAGCTGCTGGTGCTGGACGAGCCCACCACCGGCCTGGACCCGGCGACAAGACGGCGGTTTCTCGACCTGCTCCTGGAGGTCCTTCAGGACGAGCAGTGCGCCGTCTTCTTCTCCACCCATCTCACCGCCGACCTGGATCGGGTGGCGGACTACGTGACTCTCCTCCAGGGCGGAAAGGTGGCCCTTTCCACGTCGGTCGAATCGTTCCGCGACACCTGGGGGCTGGTCCGGGGCGGGCTCGACGTGCTGGACGGTCGGGAGGGCGGCCTTCTGGTCGGCTGCCGGCGCCACCCCCACGGCTTCGAGGCCCTCACCCCCGACACGGCGGAGGCGCGGCGACGCTTCGGGCCGGGGACGGTGGTGGATCGCGCCACGCTGGAGGACCTGGTGGTCTTCACGTCCGCGGAACATCGGGAGGCCTTGTGAACATCATCCTCTTCGTCTGGCGGGACCTCCGGTCCTGCGCAAGGTGGCTGGCGCTGGCCGCGGGCGTCTTCGCCGTGCACGGGGCCGCGGCCTTCCCGTTTCCCGGGGTGTACCTGATGCTGACGACCCTGTTCCCTCTCTTCCTGGCGATCGGCCCGCTCCTCGTGGAGGCCAGGCACCCCACGGACCGCCTCTGGGCAAGCCTCCCCCTGCGACGGTGGGAACTGGTGGCCGCCCGATACGCGGCCGCGGCCCTCGGCGTGGGAATCGGCCTGGCCGCTGCCGTGGGCTGGTCGGCGCTTCTGTGGACGGTTTACCCCCCGGTGCGCTGGCCCGCCGTGCCACCGCTGACGGTCGCCGCCGCGGCCCTGGGGCTGGTGTTCCTCCTCGCCTGGCTCCTGATCGTCTACCTCCCCTTTGCCTTCCGCTTCGGTGCGGCACGGGGCCCGGTGGTTTTCGCCTGCTCCCTGTTGGGGCTCTCGGTGCTGGTCAGCGTCCTCCAGCACCTCGCGGCGACGCTTCTCCCCGCGACGGGGACCTCCTGGGTCGCATCCGTCCTTCGCGCGCCGGGGAAGACGATCCTGAGTGCGCTCTCGGCCGCACGCGACCTCTGGGGAGCGCCCCTGCTCCTCGCCCTCCTGGCGGTTTTGACCGTGGCCCTGGCCGCCGCCTCCCTGGCCCTCTCCATCCGGTTCTACCGGCAGCGGGACCTGTAACCCGGGTTGTGAGCCGTTCGGGTGTTCATGTGGTTTGACTGAAACGGCGGAGCAGGATTTGACGTGGTTGCTCCGGATTAGGATGAGCCTAAGAGTTGCCTGGTAAGCCGTTAGGGGCAGAGACCTGAGTCCGGGCGGGCACCGGGGAGGGGACACCGGGGAGGGGACACCCACTCGATCGAGTCAAGGACACTCACTCATGGACCTCCATAAAGTGTCCTTGATCCCATCCCGGGCCGCCGGTCCGGGGAGGCTCACCCCTGGGACTTCGCGCAGCGATGGGTCGAGTTTGGGGATTGATCAGGCCCCGAACCCTTTCAGAGTTGTTTCCTTCGCTGTTGTGGGCTTTCTGCGGGGGG